>CAMYMR010000040.1 GCA_947259285.1 uncultured Woeseiaceae bacterium
ATCTCCAATCCAGGTGGCTATCCAGGTGGACAGGTGCTCAAAACATTCCTGCCAGGACGATCTCGCCTCGCTCGAGAATGCAGCCATCTTTTCGGCTTCTTGACAATCCCCATACGTAGGATGCATCAAATGTACGAAGTTGTACTGCTTGTCGCGCACCCCGTTTGCCAACACGCTCCCTTTTGCATCCAGGAACTCGAGCTTTGCTTCGAGAGCAGGTAGTCCATTCTTGTCTCCCTCTGTTACAACATCCAAACTAACGTAAAACGACGAATGCGTGGCCGAATGCCAATATCCATATGCCAGGACACTCAAGACCAAGACAGCGACAATCGGAAGTATCTTCAGCTTACCCCTATGTTCGCTACGGCTCATCGGCAACCCATCTGGAACATGCCACAGCAAGATTTCACATGGCGCCTATAGTGCTCCATCACTGCACCGCCTTACCCAAATCAGGCGACGTCCAATCTCGATCGCGACCCCCAGAGCGAGCGCGATTTGAAAATAGCCGCTGATCGACGCTGCGCGTATCTTGACTTCGGTCCGACCCCCGACCGCATAGAGACCGATAGCGTAGACTGTCGCATCGGATAGCATATCAAGCGAGTCTGCGATTAATCCGGTTGATTCCGCGATGATACCGGCAGTGATTTCTGCAACAAACATGATGGCGTTGACAACCAGCAGCGCCCGGAGCACTCCGCTCTGTTCCCTGGAATCGACCTCTATCGAACAATCGCAATCGGACATGCGCTGATTCTTTGCGTTGGCCACTGCCCCACCTTACTACTGTTTGTTGCTGCTGATCCTCTGTTCGATTCGAGAACTGGCAAGAATTGCAGGCTGTTTCTCGATTCAGGATACTTGTTACTCGTGCTCGAGTAGCGCGCTGTTCATGACGGCTCCGGCTACGATGGTTTGGATTCAGATTAAAGGGCAGTGGTTAACCACGAATATTCACCTTTCGGCGATGTTCTAGACAGAGGATAAAGAAGATGACCAGCTACAAGTTAACTTACTTCGATATCGATGGCGGTCGCGCAGAACCTATTCGAATTGCTTTTCACGCGGCAGGAGTCGATTTCGAAGACGACCGTATATCGTTCGTAACATTTGGCGAGATGCGACACACCACGCGCTTCAGCTCTGTGCCCGTACTCGAAATCGACGGTGCCGTTGTGACTCAATCCAATGCGATAGCGCGCTATATCGGGAAGATGGCAGGCCTGTATCCCGAGGATCCTCAGCAGGCGCTCTACTGTGACGAAGCGATGGAGGCAATCGAGGATCTTCTTCATCACACCGTTCACACGTTCGGACTTCAGGGTGAGGAACTGCAAAAGGCCCGTGAGAAACTCGTCGACGGCTGGCTGTCGGTATACCTCAAGGGACTGGCCGAGCTGCTCAATCGTGGTGGCGGAGAATACTTTGCGGACGGGCGCATAACGGTCGGCGACCTCAAGGTCTTTACTCAGACGAGATCGCTCCTCAATGGGACTCTCGACCATGTCCCGCCGGATATCGTTGAGCGTCTGGCGCCGGAGCTCGTCGAGCACAAAGAGCGTATCGAGAAAGACCCCATAGTGGTTGCCTACTATGCGGCTCGCTAACCGTAGGAGCACGTTCCTGGCGCGGCGGGTGGAATGATCGCGGCAAGCCTTGTCCCCGGATGGGGAGATGCCGCCCCTACAAGTCGTGGTACTGCGGGCTGAACTCGTGGACCGCGTCGACGAGCACCCCGAGATGTTCCGGGTCGATATCGGGTGTGATGCCATGTCCAAGATTGAACACATGCCCCGGCCCCTTGCCGTAGCTGGCCAACGTGTCCGATACGCCCTTCCGGATGACCTCGGGACTCTCGCGCAAGGTCGCCGGGTCGAGGTTGCCCTGTAAAGCGACCTTGTCTTCAACGTAATTGCGGGCCGTTGCAAGATCGGTGGTCCAGTCGACGCCCAGCGCCTCGCAGCCGGTGTTCGCCATGTCTGCGAGCAGCGCACCTGCCCCCTTCGTGAACAGGATAACGGGAATTCGCTCGGCGCCTTTGTCGCGCGCCAGGTTGTCGACTATCGCCTGCATATTGGCGAGCGAGAACCGTCGATAGTCGTCAGGCTCGAGCGCAGACCCCCAGGTATCGAAGACCATGATCGCCTGTGCGCCGGCCTCAATCTGCGCATTGAGGTACTGGACGGTCGTTTCCGTGACGATATCTAACAGTCTCAGCAGCGCCTCAGGTTCTTCGTTTGCAAGCCCCTTGATCGTTGCAAAATCACGGCTGGAGCGGCCTTCGACCATGTAGGTGGCGACCGTCCATGGGCTGCCGGCGAATCCGATCAACGGAACCCTGCCGTCCAGTGCGGTCCTGATCGTGCTGACCGCTTCGAATACATAGCCAAGCTCCGATGCCACATCGGGTACGGACAGCTCCCGGATTGCTCTGGCGCTTTGCACCGGCCGCTCGAATCGCGGGCCCTCCCCGGGCTCAAAATAAAGGCCGAGACCCAGCGCATCGGGCACGGTGAGAATGTCGGAAAACAGTATCGCCGCATCCAGCCTGAAGCGGCGCAGGGGCTGCAGTGTCACCTCGCACGCGAGATCTGCATTGCGGCACAGGCTCATGAAGTCGCCCGCCTGCGCTCGAACCTCCCGGTATTCCGGCAGGTAGCGACCGGCCTGACGCATGATCCAGACGGGCGTCCTCGGAACAGGCTGTCTCCTGAGCGCGCGCAGGAAGAGATCGTTCTGAAGATCGGCCATCAGCTGCCTACCTGCGCCGCAATGGACGCCTGCACGGACTCGGCCGCGGCGCGAGGACTCTCCGCGTCACGAATCGGCCGGCCAACGACGATGTAGTCGGCGCCATTGGCGAAGGCCGTTTCGACCGTTACCACGCGCTTCTGGTCGCCCATTGGCTTGTTATCGACGGGACGAATGCCCGGGGATACGACAACCAGCTTGTTGTCAATGTACTCACGGAGCCTGGGTACCTCCAGGCCTGACGAGATTACGCCGTCACAGCCGCTCTCCAAGGCGCGTTTTGCCCGCGACAAGACCAGTGCTTCCAGGTCGCAGTCGAAGCCGAGATCGTCAAGGTCGCCGCGATCCAGGCTGGTCAATACAGTCACGCCGAGCACCTTCAGGCTGTCGCCTTTATTCTCTGCAGCAGCTTCCATAACGGATTGATTGCCGTGAACAGTGACAAAAGAGGCGCCTCGATCCTTGAGCGAGCGCACCGCTGAGCCAACCGTTGCCGGGATGTCAAAGAACTTGAGGTCGCAGAAAACTTTCTTATCGCGCTGAAGCAACCAGTCGAGAAGCTCGAAATACTCGCCGCTCATCATGAGCTCGAGACCAATTTTATAGAAGGTCACCGCGTCGCCGAGTTCTTCCGCCAAAGCGCGCGCGCGTCCGCAGTCCGGAACATCCATTGCGAATATAAGGCGGTCTCTGTTGGGTATGTCTTTATGCTGCACGATCGTTCCTTTGTCGAGAGTTCTCCTCGCACGGGCGGACGTTAGCCACAGGGCGTCACAGCGTTCGTGAAAGGGAAACGAATTCTATCAGCCGGCGAGACTCTCGTGTGCCGCCATCGCATAGCGATCGGTCATGCCCGCAATATAGTCAGCAACCACACGCGCGCGGCCCGCTTCATCCAGACTGGCTGCCTCGGCGGCGTACTGCGCCGGCATGAGCTGCACATCCTCGGTGTACGCCTGGAACAGATCCCGGATCATGACCTGTACCTTCGCCGTCATTTCGAGTTTCTTCTCGTGGCTGTAGAGGTGCCTGGTCAAGAACTTCTTCAACGATACATGCTGCGCATAGACATCGTCGGACATCGACACGAGCGGCTTGCCCGCGTTTCGTACGTCATCGATCGACGTCGGACGCGCGTCTTCCAGCCGTCGACGCGTCTCTTCGATCAGTGCAGTGACCACGGTCCCGATCATGCGGCGATTGATCTCGTAAATGAGCCGCCGATCCTCGAGCTTTGGATACAGGCGGTGAACCTCGAGGTACTGATTCTCGAAAAGCGGCTGTTCGCGAAGCTGATCAAGACTCAGCAGCCCCGCGCGAAAGCCATCGTCAACATCGTGATTGTTGTAGGCGATTGCGTCGGCGATATTGGCCAGCTGCGCTTCGAGACCCGGCTGTTTTCGCTTCAAGAACCGTTCGCCCACGTCGCCGAGCTCGCGCGCATTGCGTGCCGAGCAATGCTTCAAGATACCTTCGCGAGTTTCAAACATCAGGTTCAGGCCGGGAAAATCCGCGTACTTGGCTTCCAGTACATCGACGACCCGGAGCGACTGAAGATTATGTTCGAATCCGCCGTAGTCCTTCATGCAGGCGTTCAGCGTATCCTGGCCGGCATGCCCAAACGGCGTATGGCCGATGTCATGCGCGAGGCAAATCGCCTCGGTGAGTGGCTCGTTCAGATTCAGCGCGACGGCTGCGGTGCGCCCTATCTGCGTGACCTCGAGCGAATGTGTGAGGCGGGTACGGTAGAGATCGCCTTCGTGGTTAACAAAGACCTGCGTCTTGTAGACCAGCCGCCGAAAGCCCGTTGAATGAATAATACGGTCACGGTCACGCTGATACTCGCCGCGATAAGCCGAGCGCGGTTCTTTGTATCTCCTGCCGCGACTCTTCAATTCGTTGGCGGCATACGGCGCAAAAGCCGCCGCACCCATTAGCCGGCTGCCCCGATCAGCGCGTCGAGGGTTGCGCGGTCGAATTCGGCCGTTGCCCAGGCGTCACCAAGGGAACGCATCAGGACGAAACGCAGCTGCTTTTGCTGGACCTTCTTGTCCATTCCCATCGCGTGCAGCCAGCGCTCGCTGGATATGGGCGGCGCCTCGGTCGGCAGTCCGGCAGCCGCTATCAACTTGCGGAGCCGTTCTGAGTCCCTGGCCGGAATATCACTGAGTTCGGCGGCCATGACCATTCCGGCCGCAACAGCCTCTCCGTGCAGCCACTCCCCGTATCCCATGCAGTGTTCGATCGCGTGGCCGAAGGTATGACCGAAATTTAGAATAGCCCGTCGCCCGGATTCACGTTCGTCCTCGGCAACCACGGCGGCCTTCAGCTCGCAGGAACGTTGAATGGCATGGGCGAGCGTCTCCGGGTTCTTATCGAGCAAGGCCGCCATATTCGACTCGAGCCAGGCGAAGAATGTCGCATCGCAGATTGCCCCGTACTTGATCACTTCCGCCAGCCCCGCCCTGAACTCCCGCGGCGGCAGAGTGTTCAAGGTATCGGTATCGATCAGCACGATCCCCGGCTGATGGAACGCGCCGACCAGATTCTTGCCTTTCTCGTGGTTTACGCCGGTCTTGCCGCCGACGGAGGAATCAACCTGCGCCAGCAAGGTTGTTGGTACCTGCAGGAAAGCAACACCGCGCATATAACAGGCGGCCGCAAAGCCTGCGATATCTCCCACGACACCGCCGCCAAGTGCAATCACCGTCGTGTCACGATTTGCGCCCGAATTGACGAGTTGATCCAGGATCATCTGGACCGTCTCGAGCGTCTTGAACGCTTCGCCGTCAGGAATGCTGATGCTGCTGACATCGCACCCGCGGAGATTGGGCGTCAGTTTTTTGAGATAAAGCGGCGCAACCGTGTCATTACTGACGACGAGACAGTCGCCGCCCTGGACGTACTCCGCAAGGTCGAAATTGCCGTCAAGCAGGGAACGGCCGATAACGATCGGATAACTGCGCTCACCGAGATCGACGTTGACAGTCTTCATAGGGCGCTAGATTACATGAATGTACGAGCGCGCCCCAGCGCGCAGGGATGGGACGGCCGCCAGGGCGCCGGAGCTACGAGACCTTGTCGATTATCTCTTTTGCGACCGAACGTACTTTTCGCCCGTCCGTTGACACGACCAGATCCGCAATCTCTCGATACAGCGGATCGCGACTCTTGAGTAATTCCTCGAGGATCTCGCGTCGATCGCCATCTTCGAGCAGCGGTCGCTCACGACCCTTGCTGGTGCGCGCGTGCTGTTGTTCCACTGTCGTGTACAGGTAGATAACAAAGCCGCGGCCGCCGAGCCGGCTGCGGCTCTCGGGATCGACAATCGCACCGCCACCAGTAGCCAGAACGACACCGTCCAATTTGGTCAGGTCATCGATCGCAGCCGCCTCACGCTTGCGGAAGCCTGCCTCACCCTCTTTTTCGAAGATAAATGGAATGTCGACGCCCGTACGCGACTCTATCTCGTCATCGCTGTCCATAAACGAAAGGTGCAGGGCGCGCGCGAGTTGTCGACCGACCGCCGATTTACCGGCGCCCATTGGCCCAACCAGGAAGATGTTCTTCGGATGCTTCATTGCCTACGGTAGCTCATCGAGTCTTCACATAGCCATTAATGAGAAAGCCAACCCGAAGGTTGGCTTTCCGGTTCTGCAACAGAACTGAAGATTAGTAAACAGTCGCGCCTTCCTCAAGAATGCGTGGCGTCACGAATATCAGCAATTCCGCCTTGTTGTCGGTTCGCTGTTTGCTCTTGAAAAGATTGCCGGCGAACGGGATATCACCTAGGACAGGCACCTTGTTGATCGTCTCACGGCGCTCTGTTTCATAGATACCGCCGAGTACCACCGTCTGGCCGTTAGCCACCAGAACCTGGGTTTCCACTGATCGCGTATCGATACTCGGTACCGTTCCGCCAAGGCCGCCCGTCGAGATAATCTCGCCGACGTTGTCCTTGCTTACGCGGAGATCCATGATGATGTTGTTGTCCGGCGTAATTTGCGGAGTTACAACCAGCTCAAGTACAGCCTCTTTAAACTGAATCGTCGTTGCGCCGGAAGACGCTGACTGCTGGTATGGAATCTCCACACCCTGCTTGATCGTTGCTTCTTTCTGGTTCGCCGTAATAACACGAGGCGTCGATACGATCTCACCTCGGCCCTCTGCCTCCAGGGCCGTCAGCTCCAGATCCACCAGGTAGTCGTTTTCAAGCACGGCCAGCGAGAATCGCCCTGCGGCATCCGCAATGGGCAGCGGCACATTGTAACGATTCCCAAGCGACGGTAATTCAAGTAGCTCCGTACTGGTCGGGTCCTGCAGATTCTCGAGATACGTGCTAATCATGGTATCGGTGCCCTGACCGGTACCGGTGATCGTCGTGATGCCCGTATTGCTCTCGTTGAAAGCGGTGACACCGAGACGAATGCCGAGATCGCGGCTGAAGTCGTCATTAACAACAACGATGCGTGACTCGATCAGAACCTGCTTGATAGGTATGTCGAGAGCGCGCACGAGACGCCGAATGCTCTGCAGATTCTCTGCCGTATCCTGCACCAGAAGCGTGTTGGTGCGATCGTCGACACCAACGCTGCCCCGCTCAGAAATCATCGCGCTGCCGCCGGTACCGGCCGTGATCAACGCAGCAAGGTCCGCTGCCTTCGCATAGTTGACCTGCAGGAATTCAGAGTACAGCGGCTCCAGTTCGGCGATAGCGAGCTTGGCCTCGAGATCCGCAGTCTCGCGTGCCGCTATTTCCTCCGCCGGCGCAACGATAATGACGTTACCGTTCTGGCGCATGTCGAGCCCCTTGGTCGTCATTACGATATCAAGCGCCTGATCCCAGGGAACGTTGCGCAGACGCAGCGTTACGTTGCCCTGCACCGTATCCGAGACAACGATGTTCTTGCCGGATGTTTCGGCTAACAGCTGCAGCACGGACCGTGTTTCGATGTCCTGGAAATTCAAGGTTAGCCGCTGACCCTCGTATTCCTTCGTTTCCGAAAACAGGCTGGACTCCTCGGTGCCCGTTTCTGCGGCCGGGTTTATTTCGATCGTAAACTCATTATCAGTCTGATAAGCAAGCTGCTCATACTCGCCGTCCGCTGAAATGACGATACGCGTATCGAGATTCGTACGCAGCGTATCGACCGTTGTAACCGGCGTCGCAAAGTCCATAACGTCAAGACGACGCATCAGCTCAGCGGGAAGGCTCGTGTCCTTGAAAATCGCGACAACACGACCGCCTTCCTGACGAATATCGACTGGCGTTGAAGGGTCGGTCAGGTTTACGACAACCCGGCCGCCACCGTCGCGTGTGCGGCGGAAGTCGACGCCGGAAATTGCGCGGCTACCGGGCGCAGCATAAGAACGGGTGGAGCCAGAGGCTGCTGGTGCGCTGGCGAACTGGGTAGTATCAGCGCTGTAGTCACCCCCGCCACCGAGAGTGACAGTAACCGTGTTGCCGCTGCGGCTGGTCTGATAATCGACCATGGAATCCAAATTGAGAACGACGCGCGTGCGGCCGTTGGCTTCAGCCGTCAGCACGGTATCCAGCGGGCCCAGGTTGACGTCGCGACGACGCGAACTCAGACCCAGTGAAGTGTCTGGCAAATCCAGCGCGATCCTCGCCGGGCTCTCGATGGTAAACGCCAGCGGCTCAGGCGCTGTGCCACTCATGACCAGCTTCAGCTGGACACGCTGACCGGGCAGACTCTGCACCTGAATGTCCTGCAGCTGATTACTTTCCTGTGCGCTTGCCGTTGCGCCCCAGAAAAGCAGGACTGCTGCCTGTGCCAATGCAGCCAGTTTCAGCACTGACGTGCAACGACCGACCGTCGGTTTGATTTTGAGCATCATTCCAATTACTCCCAGTTCCATTCAGGCGTCAGTCTGTCAGACTGACCGCGGCATCTCTTTCGATGTAACCGCCGATTCCGTCAGAAATAATTTCCACCAAAGTGATTTCTGATTCAGAAATCTCGTTGATTCGTCCATCGTTTTGCCCCATGAAGTTTCCGGGAACGACTCGGTGAATCAGACCGTCGGACGTCTGTACAAGACCGTACATCGTGTCGCCCATATAGAGCGTCCCGACCATCCCCAGGCTATCGAGCGGAAAGTTCTCCAGATACTCTCGGCTTCGATCACGGTCAGGTCGTGCCCCGCCGGTATTGCCAGCCGCAGCGGGCGTGTCCGGTACAAACGGGGAGCGCATGCCTTGTGCATCGGCGATGTAAGTAAACACTTCGTAAGGTGTAATTTCCGGCAGTGGCTCTATGCGTCCGCCCGGCTTGGCCTTGGTCTCGTTGATGTACTGATCCAGATCATCCATGTCACCGCCGCACGCGGAGAGTCCGAAAATCGACAGGATCAGAATCAAGCTGTGCTTTATTGTTAGGGAAGCGCGCATTGTCACTCTGCCTCCTCGTCAAGATATCGGTACGTCTTAGCGGTCACCTCGATACTCAGGCTGTCGAAGGTGTTCGAATCCTCACGAGTGATGTTGATATCGTGGAGGGTGACGATTCGCGGCAACGCGGCGATGCCGCTGACAAAGTTGCCAATCTCGTGGTAGCCGCCGGTCAGACGAATCTTGATCGGCTTCTCCGCGTAAAAGTCCCTCGGAAGTTCGGGCTGCGGGACAAACAGCTTCTCCTGCAAACCAGCCGCCAGTCCTGTTTGTGAAATATCGACAATCAGGCTGGGTATTTCAGTTTCACCCGGAAGCTGGCGGAGCATCGTGCCGAACGACTGCTCGATCTGGGCAAGCTGTGCTTTGTACGCATCATAGTTGGCGGCTTTGCGCTGCTTGCTCTCAAATGTAATTCGCAGCTGTTCCTCTTCCTGCTGCACGCGCTCCAGCTGCGGTGCCTTGTCCTGAACGATGAACCAGTAGACACCAAGGCCAACCACGACCACGAACACGATCACAATGACTGCAATTCGGAAAACAAGCGGCCAGCGTCCGACATCATTGACGTCGAGATTCTGGAGTTCTTCAACGAGATTCATTCCGCCTCCTCCCCTTCAGCGCCGGATCGCATCTGCTTGAGGCGAACGACAAACTCCGCTTGTCGGGAAGCGCCAGACTGCTTGGTTTCGACGCGATCGACCTCGGGATCTCCCAACCAGTCAGACGCATCAATCTGACGCATCAGCGCGGATACGCGCGTGCTCGACTGCGCTACGCCGCGGACCTCGACGCGCGCCCCGGTCTGGTTCATACCGGTCAGGTACACGCCCTCCGGCAACTGCCGCACCAATTCATCGAACAGATGCACGATCTCCGGTCGACTCTTCTGCAGCTGCTCGATGATCTCCATTCGGGCGAGCAGGCGCTCCTTCTGCCGTTCCAGGCCGTCAATCTCGGTGATGCTTTTCTCGAGCTCTACGATCTCGTCCGTCAGTCGCTTGTTGCGTGCTTCCTGATTTTCGATCATTTGCGAATATGCGAAAATCGTCGCCATAACAACCGCGATTGCTGCGACGACAGTGCCACCGGCAGCGACCCCGAAATCTCGTTGACGCTTTTTCCGCTCTGCCTCGCGCCACGGGAGTAGATTAATACTTGGCATATTAGTCGAAGCTCCTCAGTGCAAGACCGCAGGCAGTAAGAAGTGCTGTCGCATCTTTATTAACGCCCTGTGATTTGGCCTTAGATGAAATTTTCATTTGTCCGAGTGGATCGCCAACCTCGGTGGGAATGCCGACGCGGCTCGAAATGACGTCAGCGATACCCGGGATATTGGCACAACCTCCGCAAACGAGAATCATGTCGGGTTGCTCGCGACCACCGCCGGACGCGAGATAAAACTGCAATGACCGACTGACCTGTTGCGTCATGTCGTCGATGAACGGCTCGAGCACTTCGGGTTGGTAGTTGCTCGGAAGACCGCCTTGCTTCTTGGCGCGACCGGCGTCTTCCATCGACAGTCCGTAGGTCCGCATGATTTCTTCCGTGAGCTGCTGGCCACCGAAGTTAAAGTCGCGCGTGTAAACAACCTTGAGATCGTAGAGCACGCTGAACGTCGTGCTGCTTGCGCCAATGTCGACGACTGCAACGGACTGTCCGATGCCACCATCAGGAATCTGATGACTCAGCAGACGACACGCATTCTCGAGCGCGAATGCCTCGACGTCGACAATGCGCGTCTCAAGGCCTGCCGCCCTCACTGACGCCTGGCGTTGTTCGACGTTCTCGGTTCGTGTTGCCACCAGCAACACGTCCATGAGCTCAGGGTCTTTGTCGTTCGGGCCAATCACTTCGTAATCGAAGCTGACTTCTTCCATTGGAAACGGAATGTATTGATCGGCCTGAATCTCGACCTGTCCCTCGAGATCTCGCGTCGACAATGAAGAGGGCATCTGAATAACTTTGGTAATGGCCGCATCACCGCTGATTGCGACGGCGACATCGGTTGCCTTGGCGCCGGCACGCTTAACGGCGCGTCGAATTGCCTCGCCAACTGCTTTGGCATCGACGATCGCTTTTTCGCTCACCGAGCTTGGCGGGGTAGGCTCTGCTGAGTATGACTCGACCCGATACCGCTTTCCGCTTTGGGAAAGCTCTATCAGTTTGACCGACGAGGTCGTGATATCGAGGCCCAGCAATGGCTGTTTCTTGTTGCCAAAAAGCACGTTTTTTTCCTTCTAAGTCGGTAAGTTGCGAGTCAAACGTAAGTTGGACCTGAGCAAGTCGATTTAACTATATATCAATAAAATGTTAAATAAAACGTGACTTTGCTCACGATCGCCCAAACCCTATAGTAATCCGCCTCTGTAGCAAGATTCCGTGAACCAGTCGGCGCCTCGGCGCCAGACTCGTTATTGCAGCATTTGGCAATGCGCGTCTATCATCGGCCGCCTTATTCAGTATTTGCAGATCTTTGCCCCAAAAAGCCACTTTTCCGGCACCTGCCGAACATCACGTTACCGTTAGATTAGCCAGGCCAGCGACCGAGAAACCGGGCCGTTCCGGGCAAAACGCCAGCAACTATGCATAAACCACGGAAAACAAACAAGAATCCACGTCACAGACGGGGACGCCGCCTGTTGAGGGCGGGCGTGCTGCTGCTCGGACTGGTCACATTCGGCGGCATCGGGGCCGTCGCCGCCGTGATCGGCGCCTATTATTTCGTCGAGCCAGGGCTGCCAAAAGCCGAGACTATCCGTGATATACCGCTGCAGATACCGCTGCGCATATTCAGCCGCGACGGCCACCTGATATCCGAGATCGGCGAGCGGCGTCGAATCCTAATTACTTTCGACGATTTGCCGCCGCATGTTGTGCATGCGTTCATCTCCGCCGAAGACAGGCGCTTCTTCGAGCACCCGGGCATTGACTACCAGGGAATCGCACGTGCGTTTACGCGACTAATGCGTAGTGGAGAAATCAGCGGCGGTGGCAGCACGCTCACACAGCAGCTCGCTCGCGATTACTTTTTGACGCGCGAACAGTTGTTCACTCGAAAACTGCGCGAAGCTTTTCTTGCCTACAAGATCGAGCAGGAATTCACTAAAGAACAGATCATGTCGCTGTTCTTGAACAAGATGTTTTTCGGGCAGCGGGCCTACGGCGTCGCCGCGGCTGCGCAGGTTTACTTCAACAAGAACCTTGGCGATATTAATACGGCCGAGGCCGCGACGCTGGCCGGCGTATTGCCCGCGCCATCACGTTACAACCCGGTTTACAGCGCAGCGAACGCGACGATGCGGCGCAGCTACGTCCTGGGCCGTATGCACGAACTCGGCTATATCGATGATGCGACCTATGAAGAGTCGATCAACTTCCCGATGGAATCGCAACTGCATGGCACCGCCGTCGAACTGAACGCACCCTATGTGGCCGAAATGGTGCGCAGCGAGATGTTGCGTCGCTACGGAGAGAAAACCTATACGGCCGGTTATCAGGTCGTAACCAGCCTCGACTCACGCCTGCAATCCGCGGCGAACTATGCGTTGAGAAACGGGCTTCTCGAGTTCACCCGACGACGCGGCTATCGCGGTCCGGTCACAAACGTTGCGCTCGATGCAACGGCTCTCGAAACGCCGTTCGAGGAATGGCCAATAGAGATTCGCGAGTCGCTGGAGCAGTATGCGCCGGGCGGTCTTTCTATCGCTCTCGTGACGGCGCTTGCCGAGAACAACTCTGCAAGTATTGTGTTCCGTGGTGGTGTGGAAGCGACCTTGCCGTGGTCAGGCACTCGCTGGGCGAAGCCGTTTATCGATCGAGAAACGACCGGCCCGGAACCGGAAGCGGTGACCGATGTGCTCGCCGTCGGCGACCTGATATACGTCATGCCCACGAACGCCGGCAGCTGGGCCCTCGCGCAGGTTCCCGAGGCACAGGGGGCGGTTGTCTCTATGGATCCGTACGACGGTGCAGTCGGCGCGCTAACGGGCGGGTTCGATTTTGCGCTTAGCAAGTTCAATCGAGCACGGCAGGCCTATCGCCAGCCCGGCTCATCGTTTAAACCGTTCATCTATTCTGCAGCTCTTGAAAATGGCAACACGCCGGCGACCGTTGTGCTCGATGCGCCGGTGGTCATTAACTCGTCGGAACTGGAGGCCGTGTGGCGGCCCATCAATTACAGCGGCAGATTTTACGGCCCCACGCGCATGCGAGAGGCGCTGGTCCGTTCGATGAATCTTGTTTCGGTGCGGTTGTTGCTTTTCGAAACCGGTGTCGGCAACGCCGTCCGGCATATCGAGAAATTCGGCTTCGGCGACGCGGCGTTGCCGCGCAATGGCTCTCTGGCTCTGGGCGGTGGAGCCGCGTCACCGTTGGACATGGCCCAGGGTTACGCAACGATCGCCAACGGCGGTCATGCCATCAAGCCGTACGTGATCGACGCCATTTACGGCCCGGAGGGCGAAACCCTCTACCGCAGCGAACCAGCCGTCGTCTGCGATACCTGCATCGCCGACGAGCCGGATGATTTCTACGACACGGATCCAGAGCCGATGACACTGGAAGAAATGGCCGATGTGGCGCTCTCGTATCGCCCCGATGCGTCGATCGCGCCGGAGCTTTTTGAAGATGTCGTCGCGGCACCGCAAGCGATTAGCCCGCAGAACATCTTCCTGATCCAGGACATGATGCGTGACGTAGTGCAGCGCGGCACCGGAATACGCGCCAGGAGGGAGTTGGGGCGGAGTGACCTGTCCGGAAAGACCGGCACGTCAAACGACCGACGCGATGCCTGGTTCGGCGGCTTCAACGGCGATGTGGCGACCGTCGTCTGGGTCGGCTATGACGATGACCTGCCGCTGGGTCCCCGGGAAGAAGGCTCGCGCACCGCGCTGCCTATATGGATCGAATTTACGCGCAAGGCCCTGCAAGGCGTGCCCGAAAACCAGATGCCGATGCCGGAAGGAATCGTGATGGTCAAGATCGACAAAGAGACCGGCTGCCCGGCGCGCGCCGGTCAGATCAACACCACCTTCGAAGTGTTTCGTGACGGCAATGTGCCGGAGTGCGATTACGTGGACGATCTACCCGACATATTTAATGACGCGACCGGTATCGATGCGCCACCGGAAGACGAAGCAGATAGCGCAAACGACGAAACAGACGTAGCAGAAGAAGACGAACCGCTCTTCTAAATCAGGGCCTGATGCCGAGACAACGAAACAACGACGTTGAACGTTCCCGCCAGCGTGTCGCACAGGAGGCGGCTCGAATCATTGTTGATCACGGCATTCGTGACTATCGGCTGGCGAAGCAGAAAGCGGCGGATCGCCTGGGAATCGTAGGCCGTGGCGCTCTGCCCGGCAATGCGGAAATTGAAGCCGCTGTTGCCGAGCACCTCAAGCTCTTCGGCCGCGAATCGCATGCTGACCATCTGCGCCTGATGCGAGTTGCGGCACTTTCCGCGATGGAATTGCTCGCGTCCTTTACGCCGCGGCTCGTCGGTCCGGTACTCGTCGGAACCGCGGACGAAAACTCGGCGGTCAACCTCCATGTGTTCGCCGACAGCCCGGAGGCCGTTGCGATGGAACTTGCCTGCATGGGAATCAACTACCGGCCTTACGAAAGGCGCCTCAAGAGCCGTCGGAACCAGCTTGAAACGTTCGCCGGCTTCGAATTCCATCACAGCAACAGCGCAATCCAGGCGACGGTCTTCCCGGTTGACGGCATTCGGCAGGCGCCGATGAGCCCCATCGATGGCAAACCGATGAAGCGGGTAGGCTCGGACTTCGTTCAGCAGCTGCTCGAGCACATCTGACAGACCCTCTGATCGCGTAACTCGCATGCAGCATCGTCGCCTTTTGGCTCGCTGGCAAATACCTCTCTAATTGTCAGGCCAGAACCGATCGAGCGGCGGTGAGCGCGGGGATTTCTCACCAAGCGAGTTTGCGACAGCACTGTCCGAGCGACTGAGATATCCCCGCGCTCGGCGTCGCCATCAGACAGCGGGGTAAATGCCGGCGCCAACCGCCCGGAGGGGTGGCGGCGGGGCCAATGTGTTACCGCTCCTCGATCGGCTTGTAGTCTCGCGTGGCCGGTCCTTTGTAGAGCTGCCGCGGTCGCGCAATCTTGCCGGCCGGATCGGAGATCATCTCGCGCCAATGGGCGGCCCATCCAACCGAGCGTCCGAGCGCAAACATCACCGTAAACATCGACGTGGGAATACCCAGCGCCCGGTAGATGATTCCGGAGTAAAAATCGACATTCGGATAGAGATTCTTCTCGATGAAATAGTCATCCTTGAGCGCAACTTGTTCCAGCTCGCGCGCCAGATCAAACAGCGGCGTATCTTCGCGGTGGAGCTTCTCGAGGACCCTGTGGCACATCTCCCGGATAATCGTCGCGCGCGGATCGAAGTTCTTGTAGACGCGATGACCAAAGCCCATCAGACGGAACGGATCTGATTTATCTTTCGCTTTATTAACGTATTTGCCGATCTGACTTGTGTCGCCGATTTCCTCGAGCATCGTTAGTACGGCCTCATTCGCACCACCGTGTGCGGGGCCCCACAGCGCGGAGATACCAGCGGCGATCGCCGAGTACGGATTCGCGCCGGAACTACCGGCCATCCTCACCGTCGATGTCGAACAGTTCTGCTCATGATCCGCATGCAGGATGAACAGCAGATCAAGCGCTTCTGCCGCAACGGCATCGATTTCGTAAGGCTCCGCCGGTACTGAGAACAACATTTGCAGCAGATTCTCGGTATAGCCCAGGTCATTGCGTGGATACATGAACGGCTGGCCGATGTTCAGCTTGTAAGCCGCAGCCGCGATGGTCGGCAACTTCGCCAGAATCCGGTGTGCAAAAATATCCCGGTGATCGGGATTGGAGGCATCCATTTCACCGTGGTAGTACGCCGACATGGAGCCAACCACGGCGGACAACATGGCCATCGGATGAGCGTCGTAACGAAAGCCCTTGAAGAAGTTCAGCATGCCCTCGTTGAGCATCGTGTGGGTGCGAATCGTATGGTCGAATTTTTCGAGTTGCGCAGCCGTCGGCAAGTCACCATGCAGCAGCAGATAAGAGACTTCGATGAAGTTCGAATTAGCGGCAAGCTGCTCTACCGGGTAGCCCCGGTACATGAGGATGCCCTTCTCGCCGTCGATAAACGTGATGTCAGATTCGCAGCTGCCGGTCGCGACGAAGCCTGGGTCGTAGGTGAATACCCCCTGTTCCTTATAGAGCCTGGCGATATCGATGACATCCGGGCCGGTGGTTCCGCTGTACACCGGTAGTTCCGACTCGGTGCCGCTGGGGCTAATCAGGCGATACACATCGTCGCTCATCGTCACTCCTTGAATTACTTATTATCGATCGCCACGAGCATAGCAGAGCACCACGACTTGTAGAGTCGTGGAATAACGCAATAAACCAGGGGAACGGCCGAAGCCGCCGATCCTAGCTCATCCCATACTTGCGACGGAATTTATCGACCCGACCGCCGGTATCGACGATCTTCTGCTTGCCGGTGTAGAAGGGGTGGCACGAGGAACACACTTCTATAAGAAGATCCTCACCAAGCGTGGAGCGCGTCGTAAATTCATTGCCACAGCTACAGGTGACCTTGATGTCGGAGTAATTGGGGTGAATATCGGCTTTCATCTTGGCTCTCCCGAGCGCGCTAACAGGCGAAAAGGCGGCGTAGCATATAGCTAAGCGCGTACTGCCGCAAGCCCCCGATAATTATCCACAGATCCTGTGGATAAGACTGTGGATGGAAATTGAGTGAATGTCCTAAGGTGCGGATTTTCAAGCAAGCTTGTCAATATGACTATTTTGTGTCCACTTTTGTTTTACAATAAGGATCAATAAGTTACCGTATCTTCGATACATTCAAAGTGAATTCGAGGCCCTCATACACTGAAAATTAAGGCCCGCCGGAATCCTTGTGCATAAATGAGCGATCCGGAAAATGCCTCGATCATCGCCCGTCTACGTCAAAACCGGCCCGCCGGTGCGCAACATCGCCGCGGTTTCTGCCCGGATCAGGGGCTGTCGAGCAGAAATTCCGCCTGCAGGTCGTTCAGGAAGCGCGTACCGAGTGGCGTTGGCCGCCAGACCGCGTTGTCCTCGCGGACGACCAGGCCTTTCGTCGACGCGCTTTGCATGGCTTCGGCCAGTTGATCGGCGCTTCGACCGGTCCTTTCGCAGAAGACCGACTCGCTGAATCCATCGGTCAGTCGCAGCGCATTGAGCATGAATTCGAAGACCAGTTCGTCTTTCGCGATAAGGGTCTGCCCCCCTTGGTGCGGGTCCGCCTCCATTGTCTGCATATACTGCAGCGGATTCGCCGGCTTGACATAACGGAATATGCCGCCAGGTTCGCTAATCTTGCCGTGTGCGCCGGCTCCAATCGCGAGATAGTCGCCGAATAACCAGTAGTTCAGATTGTGCCGGCATGCCCGGTTTTCCCGCGCGTAGGCGGAGACTTCATATTGCCTGAAGCCCTGCTCCTCAAGCAGCGCCTGGCCCCGATCCTGAATTTCATGAGCCGCTTCGTCGTCCGGCATGCCTGCGGGCGGGCGTGCAAAGAAAATCGTGTTCGGCTCCAGCGTAAGCTGGTACCAGGAGATATGCGCTGGCTCGAGGCCCGCCGCAACCTGGATATCCTGGCACGCCTCGGCAACGCTCTGGCCCGGGAGGCCGTGCATCAGATCGATGTTTATGTTCTCGATGCCCGCCCCACGCGCATCATCGACTGCTCTCAGAATGTCCTCGCTACTGTGAATACGCCCGAGCTTTTTCAGGTGCTCATCGTTGAAACTCTGAGCGCCTATTGACAGGCGATTTACCCCGGCGTCCCGATAACCCGCTGGCTCGCCAAATTCCACCGTGCCAGGGTTTGCCTCCATTGTGATCTCCGCATCGGCAGCAACATCAAACTGCGCCCAAACGGCGTCAAGCAACCGTGCGATCTCCTCCGGCAAGAACAGGCTCGGCGTGCCGCCGCCGAGAAATACGGTTTGGATCTCTCGACCCGCTGCCAGTGACGCTTCGGCCTCAAGATCAAGCAACAATGCATCCAGATAGCGCCGGCGGCCCGCCGGGTCGCCGCCGGCGTGCGAGTTAAAGTCGCAGTAGGGACACTTTTGCACACACCAGGGCAGGTGCACGTAAAGAGAAAGTGGTGGTGTCATCGAAAGCGCTTCTTGATCTGCTCCACCAGTCCGCGTAAAGCCTGACCCCGATGGCTGCGCGCATTCTTTTGCTGCGGCGTCAGCTGTGCGGAACTCAAACCGCTTGCCGGATCGAGGAAGATCGGGTCGTAACCAAATCCGCCATCACCCTGA
>CAMYMR010000041.1 GCA_947259285.1 uncultured Woeseiaceae bacterium
CGCTGGTGAGGCCTGCTTCATCGCCGTAGGCGATAATAAGCGGCGGATTTTCGGCCAGTTCGAGCGGCTCGATCCTTAGCCTTCCATCGTTGCAGAACAACATGGGCTTCGCGAATGTCGAGAGCGTATTGTCGACACCGGACGGCGTGCCGTGTGCCAATTTCTCGCATTCGAACGCGATCGTATTGATTCGTTCATTCGAAATACAGAAGCCTGAGGCATCACAGATGCCGCGTATGATCGCAACCGCAACCGCCGCGGACGAACCGAGACCCATTCCTCTCGGCAATCGTGAATCGACGAAGATCGAGAAATGAGCAGTCTGCAAGCCCAGCTGGTCGAGTATCAGTCGGACCGCCGCATCGACGCCCAGGGGATCAGCCGCGTCGACCGTCGAATGGATGCCCCAGCCGGGGATGGTCAACGTCGTAACGGATTCTGCCGGCTTGACGCTCGCATGCACAGCATCGGAAATGGGCAGAGCAAGGGCGTGGCGACCATACACAACGGCGTGTTCGCCAAACAATATGACCTTCCCCGCTGCAATACCATTGGCGGCACTCCCCGTCGCCGGCGCCGCACGCATCTCGCCAAGAATTTCTTCGGCCTTCCAGCGCTTGATCTCTCCGCTTTCGACAAGTCGCGCAACGAGCTCATCAAAATGCTCGTCAGGTGTCTCGATCGCGCCGGCAATACTTCGCGCATGCAGCTTCATGTGACCCTGCTGAATCCCGCTGCCGGCCAATGCTCGTAACGCCGCGAAGTTCTGGGCAAGGCCGATCGCCGCCATGAGCTGGGCCAGTTCTTTCGCAGAACCTGCCCCAGTGACCGCAAGGCCCAAAGCCGCGGCAGGGTTTGCGTCGAGCGTCCCCCCGACGGTAGCGACTTTGAGCGGAATCGAGATCTCGCCGAGCAGGTCGCCATTCTCGCCAGCACGCCAGCAAGTGAGCGGCTGGTAGCACGCACCTCGCGCGGCATACGCATGCGCCCCAGCCTCGATCGCCCGCCAGTCATTGCCGGTGGCGATAGCGACCGCGTCAATACCGTTCATAACGCCCTTATTGTGCGTAGCCGCACGGTGTGGATCGACGAGCGCGATGTCACTTGCCATCACGATCGAATCGCGAACGGCAGCACCATCGAAGCCGTTAGCGGTCAGCGCCTCTGTCGTGTAGCGCACCTCGGCGGTCACCAGCGACCGGTCAACCAGGTTGGAGAGGATCCGCAAGGCAACCTCACCCTCACACAGGCCGGCCAGTTGCGGTGCGACCGCTTCACAGATCGTATTGACGAGGTTCGCGCCCATGGCGTCAACCGTATCGACCAGCAAATGAACGCGAATCAGCGGCCGACCATCGGGCAGTTCCAGCAAGACCGCCTCCAGGTCCCGAACGCCCCCGCCTCTCGCCAGCAGCCTCGGATGCACATCGTTAGCGGTGGCTAGCAAGGACTGCTTTTCTGACTCGATCGTCCGCAAAGCTTTGTCCGGATTGGCGACCCCCGTGATGTGCACCTGGCCTGCCAGCAGCGACTCGTCACAGCAAGCCTTGAATCCACCGCTGTCGCGTGCCAGGCGCGCAGCACCGCTCAGTGCCGCCACGATGGACGGCTCCTCAACCACCAGCGGGACCATGTAGTCGCGATCGTTGACCACGAAATTCGGCGCGATCGCGAAAGGTAGCCCAAAAACGCCCACCACATTTTCAATGATCCTGTCGGCAGCATTTGTCGACAGGACCTGCCGGCCGGCGCGCAATCGTTCCGCGTCGCCGGCCGACAACCAGCCCTGTCGCTGCAGCGCGTCGATGCGTTCTGCAAGCTTTAACTTGTACAGGCCGGATAGTCGGGAATCGTTCAACGCTGCTCCAGATCGACGCCTTTGACGTCCAGTGCAAAGCTCAGAGGCCGGCACCCAGGCACTCCGATACCGATCACAAATTCGTCCAGCTGCGTATTGCTCCTACCAAGCAGGATGCCCACGTCACCACCCCCGGCCCCGCAGGGCTTGTAAACCAGTCCGGCCGATCTTGCTTCAGCCACGAGTTTATCGTGGCCTGCATCGAATATGCCGAGATCATGTTCATCACTGAATTGACGCAGCACTTCGATATAGGCCTGCAGCTCGGCCAATACGTCGGCGGCCGACCGCCAGGCGGCGGCCATGCTCGTCGCAGCGTCGGCCAACGCCTCTCTGGATGGCCGGCGGTTCGCCCCCTGCAGCTGGCCGAGCTTGCTCCTCGTGCTCGCGGGAACGCCGGTCCAGATCAACCGGTAAGCGAGATCGTCAGGCCAAGGCAGAGTCAGCACCTCTGCGCCGTGCATGGTGTATTCGATCAGTCCGCCGGTAACGCCGGCGGCGATATCGACCCCGCTGCCACTGCCTCCCTGAAACAGACGATGCACGCGCCTCGCGCCGTCCAAAACGTCTGTCGATTTCGTCAATGCCGCCACCAGCGCGACGGTCAGTGCCGCGCTCGAACCAAGGCCGATCTTGTAACGGGATGTCGCGTCAAAGAAACTGCGCGTATCGAGTTCGATCGACAGAGGGCCCTTTTCTACCTGCCCGACGCTCCGCAAGGCTACGTCGACAAGCTTGAATTCACTCTCGCCCTGCAACCAGTTGATAAAGGCCCCCTCGGAAAGGAAACGGCCCTGTACCGTCGAATAACCGGGCGCCGACACCCGGCTGCAAGCCGCGTCGATGTTTCGGACCCTGACGCTGGCTCGGCAATCAACGGCCATACATACTGCGGGAGCGCCGTCGAGCACGGCATACTCGCCCGACAACACGACCTTGCCAGGTGCGCTAGCGACGACGTCGGTCACGCGACATCCAGCAGCCGGGCCGCTTCACCGAGCCCCGTCACCATGACGTCGATTACACCCTCCGTCGACGCTAAAGACGCGCGCACGTTGTCCGTTTCCTCGGGCAAGCAGATCGCTTTGACCTGCGGGCCCGCATCGATCGTGAAGAAGACCGCGACTCCGTCATCTTGCAGCATGCGGATAGTCTCCAGACAGCGCATCGTTACCGAGTTCCAGAACACGGTCGGCGGTCGCGACGCCCACATCATGGAGTGCATCTTCAGACAGTTGTGTTCCGCGACTACGGCAAGCTGCTCGAAGTCTCGATCTTTGATAGCAGCACGAGCGGCATTCAGGTCCTCGTCCTGACGTTCGACCCAGCTCGAATAGAACGGCGATGTCTTGCGACTGATCTCCATTGCCTCCGTCGAGCCGATGGCCTTGGGCCCGGTCTCGGTGACTGCAACTACCACGCAGAGCGGCCACTCGTCGCTGCCGCATAGTGCGCGCACTGCAATGTCCCGATCTCGACTCTCGAGTTCGACAAAACCACCGTACAGCGAGCGGGCCGCCGATCCGGAGCAGCGTCCCGCGAGATTCGCGAGCGCCTCGGCGTCGAGGGACTTGCCGGATGCGGCGGCGGCGGCAACGGTCAGCGCGGCGAAAGCCGATGCCGACGAGGCCAGGCCCGCAGCGATGGGAAAGTTGCAGCGACTTACAATCCTGGCACGAGATCGAGGCTCGCCTGCGACCAGATCCAGACACGCAGAAAGTCGCGGCAGCATTGCTTCGTCGGCGGATCCGTTGATACTGAGGCTGTCGGCGGCCAGGTGCGAGTCGAACTCGACTCGCATTTCAGTGAACAAATCATTGAGCGTGATCGAAATAGAGCCGACTGCCGGCAGGTTGCGCTGCGCGTCGCGCTTGCCCCAGTATTTGATGAGCGCAATATTTGGCTGCGCGATGGCCGTTGCCCGCATGTCCACGACTCTTGGCTTTGCTGTCGTTCAGGGACGCGAATTATAGCCCAGCAGGACCTGCGCACAGCGGCATATTTCCGTGTAACCTACATGGCCCGACAATCGAGGCTTGCCCGTCGTTGCCTGACAAATTCGCAGATCGAATAGCCGCCTATACCGAACGCGTCAACGCGCGTCTGGATGCGACGCTGCCGCCCGCTTCAACGATCCCGACCCGGCTTCACGAGGCGATGCGTTACGCAGTGATGAATGGCGGCAAACGTGTCAGGCCGCTACTGGTCTATGCCGCGGGCGAGTGCCTGGGAGTCGAGGCAGACAAACTTGACGCACCTTGTGTTGCTATCGAATTGATCCATGCGTTCTCGCTGGTGCATGACGACCTGCCGGCTATGGATGACGACGATTTGCGGCGCGGCGAACCGACTGTTCATATCCGCTACGACGAAGCAACGGCCATCCTTGCGGCCGATGCGCTTCAGCCACTGGCTTTTTCCGTGCTATCGCGTATCGAGGGCGTCCCCGCGGAGGCGACAACCAGGCTCGTCCGGCTCGTCGCCGATGCGAGCGGTTCTACCGGCATGACCGGTGGCCAGGCGATCGACCTTGCGGCGGAGGGTATCGCCTTGAGCAAAGAGGCCCTGGAACATATGTACGCGCTGAAAACAGGCGCGCTAATTCACGCTTCGGTAACCTGTGCCGGGCTGCTGCGAGAAGACCTGACCGATGTTCAGGAACACTCACTGGACGCGTTTGGTCGTGCTATTGGCGTCGCGTTTCAGATCAAGGATGACATTCTCGATGTCGAAGGCGAGACGCATGTCATTGGCAAGAAAGCCGGCGCTGATGAGCGATTACGCAAGGCAACGTATCCCGGCCTGTTCGGCCTCGAACGATCGCGTGAGCGTTGCAGCGAACTCTTGAAAACCGCACTCGATCACCTCGAACCTTTCGGTCGAAACGCAGCACCGCTGGCGTGGCTCGCTCGCTTTATTGTCGAGCGCGGCAAGTAATCCAATGTCGCAAACTACGCGCCGTATTCTGCATGTCGATATGGATGCGTTTTATGCATCCGTCGAACAGCGCGATAACCCTGAAATCCGCGGCAAACCTGTGGTGGTTGGCGGCACCTCGACTCGCGGTGTCGTCGCGGCGGCCAGCTACGAGGCGCGCACTTTCGGCATCCACTCTGCGATGCCGATGGCCGAAGCGCTTCGACGCTGTCCGGATCTTGTCCGGGTCCGCTCGCGCATGCCTCATTATCAGTCGGTATCCAGTCAGATCTTCGCGGTGTTCCGTGACTTCACACCGATGGTGGAAGGCTTGTCCCTCGACGAGGCGTTTCTCGACGTAACGGCAAGCGTCACGTTATTCGGCTCCGCGGTAGACATCGCGCATGCGATCAAGCGGAGAATACATGACGAGACAGGATTGACCGCTTCGGTTGGCGTCGCGGAAAACAAACTGGTGGCGAAAATTGCGTCCGATCTCGACAAGCCGGATGGCCTGACGATCGTCCTGCCCGAGCACTACGCGACACGTCTCGATCCTCTACCGGTATCCGTCATTCCGGGAATCGGAGGGGAAACCGGAAAGCGTCTAACCGCGGCAGGTATCATGACGGTTCGTGAGCTGCGCACCGCCGGCGATCGCGCGCTCGAACCGATTTTCGGGCGATTTACGAAGAAAACACGTGATCGCGCATCGGGCATCGATGCGCGTCCGGTAGTCCCGTTACGCGCGGAGAAATCCATCAGCGCCGAGGAAACCTTTGACAAGGACCTCGATAGTCGCGAGCAAATGGAGCGGCAACTGCTGCGGCTGACGGAACGAACCGCCGGTCGTCTGCGGAAAGCCGGCCTGTCGGCGGGGACGGTTCAGCTGAAGATCCGGCAGTCTGATTTCAAGACCTGTAGCCGGCAGCGCAAAGTGAACCCGCCTGCCGACGGCACCGACCAGATTTACGCCGTCGCGCGCGACTTATTGAAAGTCTGGCTCGCCCGGAACCCCGATGCAAAGATACGCCTGCTGGGCGTTGGCGGCAGTAATCTCGCCCCGGCCGGACAAGCGGATCTCTTTTCCGGCGTACCGGACGAGCCCGCCACGCCGGTCGATCGCACCGTCGACGAGATCCGCGATCGGTTCGGCAGTGCCGCACTCAGCCGCGCGAGAGCGCTGGACGGCAGTGATCGGAGCTCCGATAGGGTAGAATCGGCGTCAAAACAAACCCGCTGAGGGGATGCATGTACACCAGCTTCTTCGGGCTGAATGAAAAGCCATTTTCGATAACCCCTGACCCCCGCTACCTGTTCATGAGCGAGCGTCACGGAGAGGCGCTCGCGCACCTGGTTTACGGTGTGACCGAAAGCGGCGGATTCATTCAATTGACCGGCGAAGTCGGTACCGGCAAGACGACCCTCGTACGCACGCTGCTGCAAAACCGCATGCCGGACAATGCGGACGTGGCAGTCGTGCTGAACCCGCAGCTGTCGGTACTCGAGTTCCTCGCAACGATCAGCGAAGAGCTGCACATCGACGTAGCGCACAACAAGGGCAGCATCAAAGCACAGACCGACGCGCTCAATCGCCACCTTCTCAAAGCGCATTCGGAGGGCCGGCGCACGATCCTGGTCGTCGACGAAGCACAAAACCTGTCGCCGGCGGTGCTGGAACAGGTACGCCTGCTCACCAACCTCGAGACGGCAAAGCAAAAGCTCCTGCAGATCATTTTGATCGGCCAGCCGGAGCTGCGTGAACTCCTGGCACGCAATGATCTTCGCCAGCTCGCACAGCGAATTACCGGTCGCTATCACCTCGAGCCACTGACCCGGGAAGAAACCGCGCGCTACATAGAACATCGCCTGAAAGTCGCAGGGGCCCTCGGAGAGGTCTTCGACAGCGGAGCAAAGAAAGAAGCGTTCCGGCTGTCTCAGGGCGTTCCGCGGTTAATCAACGTCATCTGTGACCGCGCGTTGCTCGGCGCGTATAGCCGTGAATCCCGCCGAGTCGATCGCCGGCTTGTTCGTCGTGCGGCCGCCGAAGTACGTGGCGAGCTGGATGTCTCGCCCTGGCTTCGCCCGGTGGCAACGGCGGCCGGCGTTATCGGTCTCGTCATCGTCGCTGCCACGATCTGGTCCAGCGTACCTCCTCGGGATGCGCCGCCGGTACTGGCCGCAGTGCCGGACGAAGCGATCGTTGTTGAGCCGCCGCCCGAGACCGAGAATCTGGCGCTGACCGAAACAGAAGCGACACCGACGGAAACGCAACCCGAAGCCACCCTGAATGAGCAGCTTGCGCTTGCCTCCGAGATAACCAGAACGTCGGCAGCGCTGGAGACACTCTTTACCGCCTGGGGCCTCACGTACGACGCCAGTCGCAGCGCCTGCGAACAGGCCAGTGACCATGGCCTCGCCTGCCTGTACCAGCGCGGCTCCTGGAGCGGATTGCGACACATGGACCGACCCGCGGCGCTGACCCTGGTAGACGATCGTGGCGAGACGCACGAAGTTGTGCTCACGGCAGTGCACGGGGATACGGCTGAACTGTCGATTGGCGGGGTGCTCGTCACGCACCCGGTTGAATCGATCACCAGCGTTTGGTTCGGCCAGTACTTCCTGCTGTGGAGACCGCAGAGCGGCAAGGCAGTATCGCTTGGACCCGGGGCAAGGGGACCCGACGTGCTGTGGTTACGCAATAGCCTCGCCGAGATTAGCGAAGAGTTTGCCAGCAGCAATCCGCAATCCGATATTTTCGATGCCGAACTCGAACAGATCGTCCGGTCATTTCAGCGTGCGAATCGACTCGAGGTAGACGGACTTGCCGGACAGCAAACGCAAATCATCGTCAACACCTTGCTCGCGGTCGACGGCACGCCGCGCCTCACCACCGCGTTGCTGGCTCGGGATTAGTAATGTCTTTCATACTGGATGCGCTGAAGAAATCCGAAACCGATCGGCAGCAACGCAGTTCGGCCGAGTTTGCCGGGGTCCCGACGAGCAGCGAGCGCGCCGCAGCGCCACGGTGGCTATGGGCGCTGGGAGTGTTGCTCGCGATCAACCTGGTTGTGCTTGTTGGACTGTTGCTGCGATCGTCGGACGCACCGGCAACCTCGGCTTCGACAGGTCTTACCGACATTCAGAGTGCCGCCCGGAATGCGCCTGTCCGCAGCGTTGCGGCCGAAGACGAAGCGAATCGGGACGATCCGGCGCGTTTCGAGGCGCCCGACGGCGACACGAGTTTTGCCGCGCAGGTCGCTCGGGCAAAACAGAATCGGCCGCCGCCGGGGAATTCCGAAGTTACCGGCCCGGAAACGCCGCCGGCTGCGACGTTCGAACCCGAGGCCCCCGTCGTAACAACAAACGTTGCCGCACTGCCTACCATCTACGAGGTCATCACCGATGGGACGCTTGTCCTGCCCGAGCTGCACCTGGATATTCATGTCTACAGCGACGCCCCGGAAGACCGGTTTGTATTCATCAATATGTCGAAGCAGCGAGAGCAATCGCGGCTCTCCGAAGGGCCCATCGTGAAAGAGATCACGCCGAATGGCGTTGTTCTGGAATACAACGACACGTCCTTCCTGTTGCCTCGCGAGTAGAGCCTGACGTTTGGCGGACCGCATATCGAAATACCTCGATGGTGACTCGCTTGCCGTCGCGCTGACATCCGGCATCCATCGGGTCATGAGCGAGCAGGAGCTGCTTAATCGGATCAACGTGTTTCCCGTTGCCGATAGCGATACGGGCACTAATCTGAGTCTTTCACTAAGCGCGGTACTCGGCATTCTCAGCAGGCCAGACGAAAAGCATCTGGGTACGATGCTGGCCGCCGTTGCCGATGCATTGCTTGACGGTGCGCGCGGAAATTCGGGCGCGATCGTTGCGCAGTTCTTCCAGGGTATGAGCGACTCTGCCGAAGAAATAACGCGCTTTACGACGTATACCTTCGGCAAGGCCGTCAGCACTGGCAGCGTGTATGCACACGATGCGCTGTCAAAGCCGCGCGAAGGCACCATCCTGTCCGTGATCGCCGCGTTTTCGGACAGCATTGTCCACCAGGTTTCGGATGCGCCTGACACGACCTTTCCCGATGTTATGCGCAACGCGCTCGGAAACGCCGAGGAGGCGCTGGAGAATACGCCGAATCAGCTCGATGTACTCAAAAAAGCCGGCGTCGTCGACGCGGGCGCAAAAGGTTTCGTGGAACTCGTCGCCGGCATGTGTACGCATATTTGCGACGGCAGCGTCGTTCCGCTGCCTGACGTATTTGCCCATGACGACTCTGAACCTCCCATCGACTTTGCCGAAGCCGACAACGAGTCTCAATTTCGCTTTTGCACGGAGTGCCTGGTGACGGCCGACGACATCGACCGACGGAAGTTGCGTGAAGCACTCTCGGAGCTCGGAGACTCGCTGGTGCTCGCCGGCACCAAGCGAAAGGCGAAGATTCACATTCACGTCGATCAGCCTGACGCGGTCTTCGAGATTGCCCGACGTTTCGGCGCGCTCAGCGCGGAGAAGGCCGACGACACCCATCGTCAGCAGCACAGCACGCACGTTACAACGCGTCGCTTTGCGGTGATTACCGACTCCGCGGCCGATATCGACGATGAAGCAATGGAGCGTCTCGATATTCACATGGTCCCGTGCCGGATCCAGTTCGGAAACCGGGGCTACCTGGACAAAGTCAGTATTACGATCGATGAGTTCTACGCCGAGCTCGAGTCCAATCCCAAGCATCCGACGACATCGCAACCGGCGCCCGGCGACTTTCGACGCCAGTTTCAGTTTCTCGCCAGTCATTTCGACGACGTACTGTCGATCAACCTGACAGGCGCGGTGAGCGGTACCTTTGAGGCCGCTCGGCTAGCGGCCGAAAGAGCGGGTGCTGCCGGGCGAATTCACGTCATCGACTCGAAGAATGCGTCGATGGGCCAGGGTCAGCTGGCGGTGCTGGCCGCAGAGTGCGCCAATCGAGGCATGGATATCGACACAACAATCTCGGCGGTCAATCAACAAATCCCCAGGACGCGGAGCTTTGCTCTGCTGCATGACCTGCGTTATGCGGTGCGCGGCGGCCGCGTCCCGTCCTGGGTAAAGACCGTTGCCGATCTATTGCGCTTGAAGCCGGTCATTGCCACCAAGCCGGACGGCGCCATTTCTCTTGCCGGCTTCCTGTTCGCGGGGCGCGAGCGCGTCGATCGCTTCGCACGATTCATCGCGCGCCGCGCGCCGGACGATCAGGCGATCAGGGTTGCCATTGGTCACGCGATCTGCGAAACCGACGCCAAAATGCTCGAAAGTTCGATTCGCTCGAAAATCCCGGCGATCAAGGAGCTCTCGATCGATGGCCTGGGACCCGCGCTTGGCGCACACGGTGGACCCGGCACTCTGCTGGTCACAATCAGCCCGATCGTGTCACTGGATGATATCGCCGGCGGCGCTGATTAGTTCCGCGCCTTCGTTACGTGCGTTGTTGACTCGCCGATCGACGGGCCAGGCCTTGAGCCCGGGCGTTCGATCCGCGGCCTGCTCCAGAGGCGCGACTGACCCGCCCAGCCATTCATCGGCCGAGCAGGGCTCGAGGACAACCGGCATCCGGTGATGGAGTTCGCGCATGAATGCGTTTGCCCCAGTCGTAATCAGAGTGGTCGTTTGCAGCGACTCGCCGCTCTCCTTGTCCGTCCAGTTCTCCCAGAGACCGGCGAGCGCAAACGGCTCTCCACTGGCGAGTGAAATAAAGTAGGGCGTCTTGGCATCACCCTGCTTGCGCCATTCGTAAAAACCGTCGGCCAGGACAATGCAACGTCGGTGCCGGAACGCAGCGCGATACGCCGGCTTTTCCGCGACAGTTTCGGCACGCGCGTTGATCATTCGATTGCCGATTGACGGGTCTTTGGCCCAGAACGGCACCAATCCCCAACGCAGCATGGTGAGTTCGCGCCCTTCGTCGCCATTGCGAATGGCAGCGACAGTTTGAGTCGGAGCGATGTTGTATCGGGGCGGCACTTCCATTGATGAAGCGACACCGAATAGCGCGGCGGTGGCCTCACTGGGTGAATAGAATGCAAAACGTCCGCACATAAGCAGTGCCTACTCGCGAATTCCGACGCCGCGCTGCATCAGAATCATGCAGGACGAGAACAACACGACAACGAAGATAATCAATATCGAATAAGCATGACCGATGCTGATATCCGACGTCCCCAGAATGCCGTAACGAAAAGCATTGACCATGTACAAGATCGGGTTTGCTTTCGATACGTTTTGCCAGAATTCGGGCAGCATCGAAATCGAATAGAAGACACCGCCAAGGTAGGTCAGTGGCGTGAGAACGAACGTCGGTACGATCGAGATATCGTCGAATTTTTTCGCAAACACGGCGTTGATAAAGCCCGCCAGCGAAAACACGATCGACGACAACAGCACGATCGATATCATGATGAAGGGATGCGCGACGTCCAGGCGGGTGAAGAACAAGGCGATAATGGTCACAAGAAGCCCCACGAGCAGACCCCGCAAGACTCCGCCGGCGACGTGACCGATAATGATCGTCGCATACGACATTGGCGCGACCAGCATTTCTTCGACGTGACGCCCGAACTTGGCGCCGAAAAACGACGACACGACGTTGCCGTACGAATTAGTGATAACCGACATCATAATCAGGCCCGGCGCGATGTACTGCATGTAGTCGAAGCCCTCCATGCTGCCGATGCGTCGCCCGATCAGGTTGCCGAAGATAATAAAGTACAGCGTCATCGTTATCGCGGGGGGAACGATCGTCTGCACCCAGATGCGCAGCACGCGTACGATCTCCTTGCGGACGATCGTCTTGGCGGCAACCAGGTTAAGTCGCAAGTTCATCCGGCAGCCACCTGCTGTTTGCTATCGACCAGCCGCATGAACAACTCCTCGAGCCGGTTCGCTTTGTTGCGCAGGCTGGAAACATGAATGCCGCGCGCGCTAAGCTGCGCGAACAGGTCGTTCAGATCACGATGCGGGCCTTTTTCAACCTCCAGCTCGCCGTCTCCGCGCAGTCGGGTGGTGAAACCATCCAGCTGCGGCGCATCCGGCAATTCCTCAGCAAGGCTCAGGACAAATACCTCGCGCTGCAACTTCCGGAGCACATCGCTCATCCTTGCATCTTCGATAATTCGGCCTTCGTCGATAATCGCGATGTGCCGACACAGGGACTCGGCTTCCTCGAGATAGTGCGTCGTCAGGATGATGGTCGTGCCAGCCTTGTTGATTGCCTGCAGGTATTCCCACATCGAGCGTCGAATTTCGATATCGACACCGGCCGTCGGCTCATCGAGGATGAGCAGTCTGGGCTCATGCACGAGCGCGCGGGCGATCATGAGACGCCGTTTCATGCCGCCGGAAAGACTGCGTGCCGGGTCATTGCGCCGATCCCAGAGCCGGAGCTCCCTCAGGTGCTTTTCGACGCGTTGCCGCGCCAGCTTTCCGCTCAATCCATAATAGCCCGCCTGGTTCGTAACGATATTACCGACCGTTTCCCAGAGATTTAGATTCACCTCCTGCGGGACCACGCCGATGCAGGCCTTCGCCGCTTCGAGCTCGGTGTCAGTGTTGTGACCGAACACCTCGACCACGCCACCGCTCTTGTTCACCAGTGAGCTGACGATACCGATCGCCGTCGTCTTTCCGGCACCATTCGGGCCAAGCAGCGCGTAGAAGTCGCCGGATTCAACGGACAGACTAATGCCTTTCAGCGCCTGGTTGCCGTTGCTGTAGGTTTTGCTTAAGTGCCGTATCGAGAGCGCATTCATGAGGCCGCGTATTGTAACCGCGCGGTCTCCAGTATCACACCTTGCGAATGCCGGCGACTTCGTCAGGCCGCGCGGTCTTCAGCTGTCCAGGTGCACTGACGGTGCAGGCCGCTGCCGACAGCCGCCTGTGCGGCGCTTCATCGACGTGCGTCAGCATGGCCTGAAGTGCACAGTGTTGCGACGCGAGACGCGTCTGGTAGCCGGAACCGATCCCGTTGCTTAACAACCGCCGCCAGATATCTCTGTTGTTCCCGAAACGAATGCGCGTCAGATCACCACGCATCGCGACGCGCTGCAGCAGACGGACCAGCGTCTGTTCGCCCAGGCGCTCACACCACGCCACGGAGGCTCCGCTGACAATCCTTGCCACATAGGGATTACGTCGAGCCAGTTGCCAAAGGAAACCCAGTCCGGCTACCTGCAGCTGCTGAATCTTCTCGTTGGCTGGCGTCGCCACGTCGATCAGGTCCATTTGCACATCGTCGCCGAGAGTCCGCCGCCAGAATTCTTCGTCCCGTTCGCGAAAAGAAAACAGCAGAAAAGGCGCGCTGGCGAGCCTTGCTATTTCAGCCTCGGTCATTCGCTCTGCGCCAAGTGTTGCAAAGCGCTCGCTCCGATCAGCGGCGCAAACGCTCTTCAGGAAAAAGCGATTGAGCGCGTGAATATTGGCGAGATCGCCAGGCGTCGGACCCCTGTATTCCATTAATTTCCCCCTCCATGGCGCTTTTCTCGCCTGTTATTGCAGTTTCTATATTTCGAACTAGCCGACCATTTATGGATAGTATAGGCTATAAGAATACTATATATGGTCTTTTTCTGGCAAAAAGAGCTAACAATGCGATTAACAGACGATCGATACTCGGCAGAACGCAGTCAGTTTGAGCTGGCCTTAAGGATGATTGGGCACGAAGCCCGCACGCGTACCATTCGCGAATGTACGGGATTATCCGACGACCGAATCCGCAAGCTGTACGCGACCTACTTTCGCGACTCCGGCAATCTGAGCGTGAAACGCCGTCGCGGCAAGTCGCCGCGCCAGGTCACTCGCTATGTCAAGAATGCGGAAAACCAGCTGCAGTCGACGACGCTGGTGGCACTGTTTTGCGCCGGTCTGCTCGTAAGAATCGACAGCAAAGACCGCGTGCAGGCTTGCTGGCCGCGTCCGGACGTCGAGTTTGGCCATCGCCTGTGTCGAGCCTACGAGACCTACCAGCTGCTGCACGAAAACGCCCGGCTGAGTTTCGAGTGGGTCTGGAACCTGCTGCAGTGCATTTCTTATAACGATGAACTGTATCTCGCAATTTGCCGACGTTGCGATTCCCGTTACGTGCAGGACTCCTACGCGCTCGACCGCAAGATCTGCCCGGCCTGTTCGATGGAGGCCGGCAGTGAATCGGGCCGGAACAGGCCGGACTTCGCTTCGAACTGACCTCCCGACCAGAGTGCCTTTTCCGGTACACTGTCTGCCATACGGCGACGCCGTATCAAAATAATAACGACTTCAAGGGAGTACTCCTCATGTTAAATGAGTTCAAAGCTTTTGCGATGCGTGGCAATGTCGTGGACATGGCGGTTGGTATCGTCATCGGCTCGGCCTTCGGCAAGATCGTGTCATCGCTGGTCGCCGACGTCATCATGCCGCCGATCGGGATGATTATGGGCGGCGTGGACTTCAGCAGCCTCGCCATAGCGCTGGGAGAAGGCGAAGAGGCAGCGTCGATCAATTACGGCGTCTTCATCAATACGGTGCTCGACTTCATCATTATCGCTTTTGCGATCTTCATGGTGATCAAGGGTATTAATTCCATGAAGAAGAAAGAGGAAGAGAAGCCCGCCGAGCCGCCGAAGCCGTCGGCTGAAGAGACACTGCTGACCGAAATCCGCGACCTGCTCGCGAAGCAGTAAACCTGTCGTGGAACAGTACCGCCGTCGCGACGCGGCGGCGGTACTCCTTTGAATCAAGCGTAGACCCGGGCACCCATATTGGAAAATCACAACGTTTTTGCCGGCGCATTCGTCGATCGCGGTGGTGATCGCCGCAAAGACCCCGAGTGGCTCAATGAGGCGGTTGTCAGCAAGGAAGCACGATTTGTGCCCGTCTGGAAGGAGCGTTGCCTGGTTGGCGGCGATCCGCTGCACGCGGTACGACTCAAGCGAGCGGACATCGAGACATTCATCGGTGACCACAATGTGATCTTTCTCGGCCTGTTCCGGAACCAGCCTGTGTTTGCCATCGCAATAGACGCAGATGAACAGCCGTTAGAGGCGTTCGGCAGCTTCGAAGGCTTGAGATTCCTGGGGACGCGCCTGCCGCTTGATGAGGCTAACCTGGTCGCGCACGCACGCGCGCTGGTGCTCTGGCACGAGTCTCAGTCTTTCTGCGCAATCTGCGGCTCACCGGCACTGCCCGACGCGGGCGGCAACATGCGACGATGCTCGAATTCGGACTGCTCCCGGGGGATTTTTCCGCGCACCGATCCCGCCGTGATCGTCCTCGTTCACGACGGAGAGCGATGCCTACTCGGACGCCAGGCGAGCTGGCCGAAGGACCGTTACTCGACGATTGCAGGTTTCGTCGAGCCCGGCGAAAGTCTGGAAGATGCTGTGCGCCGCGAAGTCTATGAGGAGACCAACGTGCGCGTCGGTGCAGTGCACTACCACAGCTCCCAACCCTGGCCGTTTCCGTCCGCGCTCATGCTCGGATTCATCGCCGAAGCGACTACCCGTGAAATCACGCTAAACGATCGCGAGCTGGAAGACGCCCAGTGGTTTACCCGTGAACAGCTGCGCTCAAAGTTTCCCAAGCTGCCGTTTCGAATATCAATCGCGCGAAGGCTCGTCGATCACTGGATCTTGCTCGGCGAAGACTGATCGTGTGCCTGATTGTCCTTGCGATCGCTCAGAGCCAGCAGTACCCGCTGATTCTTGCGGGTAACCGCGACGAATTCCACGGCCGACCGACACAGAAAGCCCACTGGTGGCCGGACAAGCCGGACGTGGTCGGCGGGCGCGACCTGCAGGCAGGCGGTACCTGGCTCGCCCTGCACCGCAAGGGACGGTTCGCGACCGTGACCAATTTCCGGGACGCGGAACCCACTGTCGCGAAATTTCGTTCGCGCGGCCACCTCGTAACCGGGTTTCTTGGCAGCGATCTGTCGCCACTCGACTATTTGCGCGGCGTTCGAGGGGACTTGTACGCAGGTTTCAATCTGATCGTGGGCGATGCACGGGAAGTTGCCTACCTTTCCAATCGCGGCGCCGATGCGCGCGTGTTGGCCGCCGGAGTGTACGGGCTCAGTAACGCGTTGCTCGATGGCCCCTGGCACAAGGTTGAAAGCAGTAAGCGAGGACTGAGCGATCTCCTGGACGAGGACTCGGTCAATGAAAGCAGTTTGCTGCGCCTACTCGATGACCGAAATCTCGGCCCGATCGGCGAGGCTGATACGACACGCCTGGATTTTGAACTAGCGCATGCGATTACCGCACCGTTCATCATTACGCCCGATTACGGGACGCGTTGCACGACCATTGTATTGACCGATAATGCGGGCGCGTGGCGACTCACGGAGCGCCGTTTCGATGCCGATGGCCGATCGACCGGCGAGTCCCGATTCACGTTTTCCTCGCGCGCTTCAGTTAGCTGAAAACGTTCAACAGCCATGTGCGTATATCGTTGATCTCTTCCGGACAGACCGCGTGCGCCATCGGATAGTCATGCCACTCGACGGTAAAGCCGGCCTTAGCCAGGCTGTCCGCCGATGCTCGACCCCACTGCATCTGTATCATCGGATCGAAGCTGCCGTGGCCCATAAAGACCGGTAGCCCACGATTGCCGCGGCTCGCCGCCAGTTCGCCGGGGAGCGGAATATAAGTAGAAAGCGCCATCAGTCCGGCAAGCTTGAGCCTGGAGTGCAGGACCGCGTTAATCGCAATCGCACCGCCTTGCGAAAATCCGGCAACAACGATGTGGTCGGGTTCGATGCCCCGTTCAACTTCGCGCTCGACCAGCGCCTCCAGTAGCGCCGTACTCTGGTGCACGCCTTCGGCATCGGCCCGGCCTTCTGAATCGAGGCTCAGGATGTCGTACCAGGCACGCATTGCCATGCCGCCATTGATGGTCACCGGTCGCACCGGGGCATGCGGAAAAACAAATCGCAGAGGCAGGTCGGCGGGCAACCTCAGCTCGGGGACGATGGGTTCGAAATCGCGCCCGTCCGCCCCCAGCCCGTGCAGCCAGATTACGCTGCCGACGGGTTTGTTGCCCGTTTCAAGTTCGACAGTCTCGGGTAGCGCCATTTCGAAATTCCCGGATTCACAAAGCGGCGCAGTGTAGCGCAAATGCGGAATCAAGAAAGATGAACGATGGGCTTGACGAAATATGCGCATGCAGTTATAAATATGCGCATATTTATGCGATAGTACCGGATCACCGCATCATGCCGAATTCGACCGAAGATCAATCGCTGCGACGCGACGCCATCCGGGAGCTGCTGCTCCAGGGTCCGGCGCGGACTCAGCAGTATCTGGTCGAGGCCTTGGTGAATCGAGGCCTGGTGGCGACGCAGTCCAGCGTCAGCAGGGACCTTCGCGAAATCGGGGCGATCAAGACGGCGCGTGGTTACGAGCTCGCAGGCGACGATCAGCCTGACGATAAGCCGATGACGGAGGTTGCCACACTGCTCCGCAATGTCAGCCCGGCCGGGCCAAATTTGCTCGTAATACGGACGGCTATCGGTGCGGCACAGCGTGTGGCGCTTGCACTGGATCGCAGCAACTGGCCGGAGATGGTGGGCAACATCGGTGGCGACGATACGGTGTTTGTTGCGACGGCGTCATCGCATGCGCAAAAACAGCTGATTGCCAGGATCGAGCGGTCTGCTCGTCCCTGAACGAACGGAGCAGGAATCAATGACGAAGGACCAATCTCCCATCATTCTCGCGTTTTCAGGCGGACTGGATACGTCGTTTTGCGTGCCCTGGCTGAAAGAAAACTACGAACGGGACGTTATCACCGTGTGCGTGGATACGGGTGGCATCGACAGCGAGGCCGCTATTCAATTAGAGAAACGGGCACTGGCCCTGGGAGCGATCGAACATGTCCTCGTCGACGCCAAGCAGGAATTCTTCGACACGGTCATTCGTTTCCTGATTGCCGGCAACGTGCTGCGAGGCCAGGCCTACCCGCTGTGCGTCGGTGCAGAACGCGGTTTGCAGGCGGAACGGCTGGCAAAAATAGCGACAGAACGCGGCGCGACGACAGTTGCTCACGGCTGCACTGCCGCCGGCAACGACCAGGTTCGGTTTGAAGTTGCTTTGCGGACCTTGAACCCTGATCTCGTCTCCCTTGCCCCCGTGCGCGACAACAACTGGGTGCGCGACGAGCAGCTTGGCTACCTCGAGACCAACGGACTGCCGTTGCCGCCGCAGGGATCCGCCTATTCCATCAACCGCGGCCTCTGGGGAATCACGATCGGCGGGCAGGAAACACTGACCTCCGAAAACACGCTACCGGAGTCGGCGTGGGTACTGTCTGCGAACGCCTTCACCGAGCCTGAGGCGATGTCGAAGCACACGCTCGAGTTCGCGGAGGGCGTGCCGGTCGCCCTGGATGGCGAGCGCTTGTCTCCGGTCGAGCTGATCGAGAAACTCGA
>CAMYMR010000042.1:0-17493 GCA_947259285.1 uncultured Woeseiaceae bacterium
TGCTGGTCGAGATCGCCACCCAGGTCGTTCGAGATGTATTAAGCGACGTAATCCTGAATTAGACGGCGCCAGCACCGAACCAATAATAGGGGTCGAACCGAGGTTTTTGCAGACCTCGGTTCGACCCCTTTATTGACTGCGATTCGACTCCGTTCAGCCAGGAAGCGCGCCATCGGGATCGCCGCCCAGTCTCGATACGTAATCATCGTAAACAGGGATCCTCGGCTCTTCGCTTGCTATCTTTATCAGCTGCTGAACCGCCGGCGACGTGTCGAGCGAAACGGCGTACTCTGCGGCGTGTCCGGTGAGCGGAATCCCGTACGTCCTGAAGCGCGTCAGCACCGGAAAATACATCGCATCTGCAATAGAGAATTTGCCAAACAGGAACGGGCCACCCGAGCGATCAAGGCATTCGTTCCAGATTTCGAAGACCCTCGAGATATCCGCAAGCACCGGGGCGCTGGGCGAAAAATCGGGTACGCGGCCGAAAAGATGGCACGACATTTCCTCACGCATTTTTAAGAATCCGCCGACCATCTCGCAGCTGATCGCTCGCGCGCGTGCGCGGTCGGTGGAACCTCTCGGCCACAAGCCGGCTTCCGGGAAAGTGTCGGCAACGTACTCACAGATCGCCAGCGACTCGTGGATCGGTACGCCATCGACACGCAGCACCGGAAACAGGCCGTGAACGCTCCCGAGCGCGCGACGCTCGGATAACGGTGTAGGCGCGATCTCGGCCGGATCTGTCGAGTCGGCAGATGCGTCAACGACTCTGTGCATATGCGGCAGCGCCACCGTTTCCGTTTCGAAACGTGCGCCGGCCTGCGTCAGGGCGAGCCATGGGCGCATCGACCAGGACGAATAACGCAGGCTTAGAACGGTGAGTTTGAGGTTCGACATGCAGTCCAGTCTATTCCCGGTCTACCGCTGAACTCAACCCGGACACCGCGACAGTAGCGAGATCCCCTCTTTCTGTCTTGCGAATACGTATTTGCCTGTCTGTTTCCTGCGCGCATACGTTCTATTATTAGGCCATGCCAGCCGTAATGGCAGACGATGATGCTTGATGAGATGCTGGGCATTCACAGGTCGCGGGTGATTGATTGCGCCGTTGGCGTTTGCCTCTCTCTGTTGTGCGTATCGAACAGTCTGGCTGCTGTTGATGTCTGCCAACCGCCGACTGATTACTCGCATCTGTCGCTCGCATACTCCAGCCACGCAGAGTCTTCCTTTGCCGGTGGCGATGGCCAGACCAACCAGAGAAACCACAACGTTGATCTGCTAATCAGGCCAAGCGAAAGCTGGGCGATTGGAGCCGGCCATCATTACGACATCCTGGGAATCGAGCGGTTGCAACCGCAGTCGAACGGTCATGTGCATACTGTGTTCTTTCCGCTGCACAGGATTAGCAAGTCTGGCAACAACGGCGTTCGCTTCAGCCTGGCACCCGCGCTGGCGGCTTCCTCCAATGTCGTTAAGGATCCGGGCGAGTACAGCGCCGATGCGTTCCAGCTACTCGGAGCCCTGGTCTGGACGCGCAGCCTGTCAGATCGCACGATGCTTCGATACGGTGTGTGCGGCGACCATCGTTTTGGTCGCTATGAGCTGTACCCGTCGATCAACATTGACTGGCAACCCCATGCGGACTGGACGATCGAGCTTGGCTACCCAACGACGCGCGTAACCTACAGAGCGTCGAAGGCCTTCGATTCGTCCCTGCTGATCACGCCTGATGGCAACGAGTGGCATGTCCGGGACAAGGGCTTGGAAAAACAGTCGCAACTGGTCTACGAAGCATGGCTGGTCGAGTGGGCGTTCCGATGGAAGGCAAACAAGCATATTGCGATTTCGGCCAGCGTCGGCCGGCAGTTCGACAATCGCTACGAATTGACGCTTCTGGATGATCGTCCAATTCGACTCTCCAGCGATTCTGTCACGCGATTCGGCGCGGCCCTGGCGTGGCGCTTCTGATGAGGCTGAAATATTTAATAGGGGTCGACCCCCATTTCTTTATGATCAACGGCGCTCCGACAGTTCGCGTTCGATTTGTTTCACTTTGTCGTCGCTGAGTCGATAGAAGAAAATCGCGGCCCCGCTCAGCGCCGCCAATGTGGCCGGGAACACGCTGAACATCAGTTTAATGCCGGTAATGGAATTGGCACTCTGGACCTGGTTGGCCACGAAGCCGAACAGGTAGAGAATGTAGCCGGACAAGCCGGCACCGATGGCGAGTCCCATCTTTTGTGCAAACTGTGCCGCCGAGAACACCAGTGCGGTCGTGCGCTGCCCCGTTTTCCATTCGCCGTAGTCGGCACAATCCGCGTACATCGACCACACCAGCGCAGGTGTCGGTCCTATGATAACGCTACCCACGAATCCCAGTGCGACCATCAGCCAGTACTGATCGGGCGGAATAATAAAAAACAAGGCCATCGCGACCGCGTTGCCCAGTGTCAAAGCGATCATCAGATGACGCTTGTCGAATCGTCTACAGAGCGCGTCGGTCATCGTGAGCCCTGCGATCAACCCGAACATACTGAGCGACAGGAAGACGGCCGTCTTGTCGAAGATGAGAAAAATCGGCGTTCCATCATCACCGACGTAGTACTTGAAGTAAAAAACCGTCGAGCCCGCTCGAATCGCCGCGTTGGATAGCGCAAAAATCGCCGAAAAGAACAACGCGATCCACGGACCGTTGCCGAGCAATGCGCGGAGGTCGGACCTGATGTGCGAGTGCTCCTGTTCCGGATGCACTCGCTCTTTGGTCGTCGCGAAGCAGATCCAGAACAAGGCGATGGAAATCAGCGCAAAAAGTCCCATGGTCAGGCGAAAACCGGTCACTTCGTCGCCGCCACCGAGAATGTTCTTGAGCGGAGTCACGAACGTTGCGATCAGCCAGCCAGCTGCGAATGCGGCGATAAATCGGTAAGCGGCGACCTTGGTTCGCTCCGTTGACGAGGGAGAAATCACGCCCATCAGCGCTGAGTACGGCACATTTACCGCCGTGTAGGCGAGCATCATGAGGGTATAGGTCGCATAGGCGTAAACAAGCTTGGCGGTCGACGACAATTCGGGCGAGAAAAACATCGCGAAGCCGAAAAACCCGTACGGTATAGCGGCCCAGAGCAGATAAGGTCGAAATTTCCCCCAACGCGATTCGGTGCGGTCCGCAACCAGCCCCATGGCCGGGTCGCTTACGGCATCGATGATCTTGGTTACAAGGAACATAGTACCCACGGCAGCGGGCGCCAGGCCGAAGACGTCCGTGTAGTAGTACAGCAGAAACAGATTGAATGTCTGGAAGAAGAAGTTCGACGCCGCGTCGCCCAGACCATATCCGAGCTTTTCCTGAAACTTTAGCGAATGCGTATCAGCCGACATTTCTGTTCCTTGGTATTGACGTTGAGTTGCGACGATGCGCAAGCAGGCGCAGGTTCCATGCAGCGGCCGGCACTACAACTCAGCGATCATTACCGCGAACTCCTCGACCTTTTGCCAGTCAGTGAACTCCACGGTCAGAGTCGGGTCGGTAGGGCCTTTCGTAATCCACATGATCAATCGAATCATGTGCTTGTCCATGAAACCGAGGCTTGGATAGTCGATCCGACCGGCAAACACGCCGAGCAGCTGTGGCTGCCAGTCTATCTTCTTCAGGAATTTCTGCAGATAGGGATTGGTTTCCGGCCTGTTCTTTTCCGGTTTGCGCGCGACCACGTTCACCGAGAAGAACGCATTCGGGTGACTCTCCAGGGTCGCCTGATTCTTTTCGATGAACTGATTCACCAGCGGCTGGTGCTTGCCATAGCGAATGCTGGCTCCAATCACGATCTTGTCGAACGCCCCGGCAGCCAGCTCCGGATCGTCCTTGACATCGAGCAGCTGAACGCTGTGGCCGCGCGATTCGATAGTCTGCTTGAGGCGCCGACAGATCTCTATCGTGTGACCATCCGTGGTGGAATAAAGGATCAGTATTCTTGCCATCTTCTTCCTCTCCAGCCCCAAGCTAGCGGCGCTTCGAACACCTGAGCATAGGTGAATTCCATAACTGCTTCTGCCTGCAAAATACCCTACAAGTAACGACAGGAGAAGCTATATGGCCCGGCCGGTTGACATCAAGCGAGTGAGCGAACAGCTAGCGTCGATTTGCGAACGCGCCCGTAACCTGGAGTCCGAGTTTTTTGAGGAACTCGGCGCCGTGCACCCCGAGTTTCAGGACAGCGCGAGGAACCTGGTGCACTATGTCGCGCTGCGGCAGTTCGACATCAGCGAGCTTCAGGAGGAGCTGTTGACATTGGGTCTGTCCTCATTGGGCCGAGCCGAGCGAAATGTCATGGGACTGGTCTACGCAGTGCGCTCGGCGCTGCAGAAGCTCGGTAGTGAAGACGGCTGCGAGCTTTATCAGCAAAGTGCCTCTCTGGAACTTCGAAACCCCCGCGCCGATGTCCACAAGAAAGCCATCCTGGGCGATCATCCCGATGGTCGTGACGTGAACATCATGGTCACCTTGCCGACGCAGGCGGGGCAAAGCAGCAATCTGGTGTCGGAGATGATCGCCGCGGGCATGAATCTTGCCCGAATCAACTGCGCACATGACGATGCGGCGGTTTGGGAGCGCATGGTCCGAAATGTGAGGTCGGAAGCCAGGAAGGCCTGCAAGGAATGCAGGGTCATTATGGACCTCGCCGGCCCGAAGCTGCGTACCGGCGACTTGCAGCCCGGCCCTCGAGTGCTGCATCTGCGGCCCAAACGTGATCCGTTGGGTCGCACGATCGCACCCCGCCGTGTTCGATTCATGCCCGATGACATCGTGCAGCGTGGCACGAAGGCGGCGGTCATCCCCGTGCCAAGGGAATTTGTTGACCGTGCGTCACCGGGCGACCAGATAGAGTTTGTAGATTCGCGTGGAAAGGGGCGAAGCCTGACGGTCGCCAGCAAGGATTCGAAAGGCTTGCTTCTGGATACCTACAAGGGCATCTATTTCGCGACGGGAATCGAGCTCCAATTGGTAAACCAGGACACCGGCGATACCAGCGTTTACCCCGTCGGCGAGCTGCCGCCGGTCGAACAACCGATTATGCTGCGCGCTGGAGACACGCTGATCCTGCACAAGGACAGCATGCCGGGCGCACCGGCACAGGAGGACGTGAGTGGAGACCTCATCGCCGCCGCACATATCGCCTGCCAGCAACCCGAAGTATTCGACTTTGTCGCGGCAGGCGACCCCATTTCGCTCAACGACGGGAAGATCTCGGGCATCGTGCGATCGGTCAGCGACGAGGCGCTCGAGATAGAAATAACGAAGGCCAAGCCAACCGGTAGCAAACTTCGTGGCAATCGCGGCATCAATTTCCCCGGCAGCGATATCCGTTTACCCGGACTCACGGCTACCGATAAGAAAGACCTTCGTTTTATCGTTGAGCATGCGGATGCCGTAAGTCTTTCCTTCGTTCGAGAGCCCGGCGACATAACGTCGCTCCAGGAAGCGCTCGAGCAGTTTCCGGACAAGAAACTCGGTGTAGTTATCAAGATCGAAACGGAGCGCGGCTTCAACAACCTGCCGAGATTACTGCTAGCCACCATGCGCAGCTATCCTGCTGCCATCATGATCGCACGCGGTGACCTTGCGGTTGAGTGTGGCTGGGAGCGACTCGCCGAGCTGCAGGAAGAAATTCTCTGGTTCTGCGAAGCCGCGCAGATACCCGTTATCTGGGCAACACAGGTACTGGAGCAGACGGCCAAGAAAGGACAGCCTTCTCGCGCTGAAATCAGCGACGCCGCGATGTCGCAGCGGGCGGATTGCGTGATGCTGAACAAGGGGCCACATATCCTCGCGGCAATTCGCATGCTGGACAATATCCTGCGTCGCATGGAGAAGCATCAGTTCAAGAAGACGGCCCGAATGAAAAAGCTCAGCGTGTCCGGCGGGCCCGCCTCAGTCGCCCAATAAGAAAGCCCCTCTTTCGAGGGGCTTTTTGTCCTTTAGCGTCGTCCGATCTTTCTAGAATTTCCAGCCGAGGGTCAGGCTGTATACCATCGGGTCGATCTCGACTTCCTCGAGCGCCGCGCCATCAAGCTCGGCATCCGTGTTGATATCGATCCAGCGAACATCGAAATTTACGAACATCGTATCCGAAATATCGAAGTCGGCCCCAAGCTGTGCGGCAAGACCGAATGAACCGTCCAGGCTGAGGCTCGTACCCGCCAGCGGCCCGGTCGTTTCTTCGTCAAAGAACAGCGTGTAGTTCAGGCCCGCACCAACGTACGGTCTCAAGGCGCTTTCAGTGTCAAAATGATATTGCAGGCTGAAGGTCGGCGGCAGATGTTTCGTCTCTCCAACCTTGGTACCGTCAGCGGCGAGCTTTATGTCGTGTGAAAACGGCGATGCCGCGAGGATCTCAAAGCCGAGATTCGGCGTGAAGAAATAGGTGCCGTTGAAAACCACGGCTGTGCCGCTGTCAACGGAAGCGACCTCGCCATTGTTCGATTTCGGGTCCACGTTGCCGACGCCGACGCGAAGCAGCCAGTCGCCTTTTTCATAGGCGTTGGCGGCTGAACTGAAAACGACCGCGACAGCGGTGGCCGCGACAAAAAGGGTGCGACGAAAGAGTGTCATCTGAGTTGCTCCATTACGCGAGTATTTCTCGAGCCGATCCGGCTCGACCGCGTAGATAGTGCGCTGAACGGCAGCCGTTCCGAATGCGCGGCTGTACCTAAAAGATTTCGGTTTTTACGGCCTAGTCATCCCGGATATCAGGGCCTAGAATCGCCGGTGGCGGCTTGTCTACGCCCGAATCCCGACAAACTCCTTCTCCCGGATCTTCGCGTTAGCCGCGGCCAGCCTTGCGACAGGAACCCGCGGCCCGGAGCACGATACGTAATCGAGGCCGACATGCTGGCAGAAACGGATCGACTCGGGGTGGCCACCCTGCTCGCCACAGATACCGATTTTCAGATCCGGACGTTGTTGCCTGCCACGATACGCCGCCATGTCGATCAGCTGTCCGACACCCTGGACATCGAGGACCTCGAACGGATTGTCCTGCAAGATCCCGAAGTCGTTGTACATCGGCAAGAACTTGTTCTCCGCGTCCTCTCGCGAGAATGAGAAGGCTGCCTGCGTAAGGTCATTGGTGCCAAATGAAAAGAACTCTGCGCTGGCTGCGAGCTGGGTTGCGCGGGTACATGCCCGCACCGTCTCGATCATTGTTCCAAACTTGAATGACAACGGTTTGCCGTACTCTTCCTCGAGCTGCTTCGTAAGCTCGTCGACAGTGCTGCGCACATGCCCGAGTTCCTGGCTGGTAATAACCTGGGGAACCATGATTTCGGGCCGGACTTCGATGCCGTTTTTGGAACATTCCGCCGCAGCTTCGAGTATGGCCTCGATCTGCATTGCGTAAATTTCCGGGTAGGCGATGCCGAGCCGAACGCCACGATGCCCGAGCATCGGGTTCACCTCCTGCAGTTCGCGGACCTTCTTGAGCATGCGCTCTTTTTTCGTCAACGCGTCATTAACGAACTCCTCACTGAGCTCACTGAACGCCTCCGGAAGATCGGGGGGCGCCGGTAACGCAGCCAGCGCGGTCTGCCGACCTCGTACGACGTTGCGGTACAGTCGCAGGGTTTCGATCTGCTCCATCAGGTCATGTTCGGTCGGCAGGAATTCATGCATCGGCGGATCGAGTAACCTGACCGTAACCGGGTCCGGCGACATTACCGAAAACAGCTCGACGAAATCGGCGCGTTGTATCGGCAGCAGCCGATCCAGAGCGGCAACCCGATCCTCTTTGCTGTCGGCGAGGATCATGTCAACCACGATTGGCAGGCGGTCACTCGCATTGAACATGCGTTCCGTACGGCACAAACCGATGCCCATTGCCCCGTACTCACGCGCACGCTTGGCCGCTTCCGGCGTATCGGCATTTGCCATCACCTTCAGATCGGCCGCTTCATCGGCCCAGCTAAGCAGCTTCTCGAGATCGTCCGAAAACTGCGGCGGAATCGTCGGGATAGCGCCCAGATAAACCATGCCTGTCGCGCCATCCAGCGTAATGACATCCCCCTCATGAATAACCTTTTCGCCGATATGCGCGAGGCGCAGGCCGACGTCAACGAGGATACCCTCCGCGCCCGCGACACACGGCTTGCCCATTCCCCGGGCAACCACGGCCGCATGCGACGTCTTGCCGCCGCGGCTTGTGAGAATGCCTTCGGATGCGAAGAAGCCATGAATATCCTCGGGGCGTGTTTCTTCACGCACCAGGATCACCTGCTCACCGAGCTTGCCGAGCTTCTCCGCAAGGTCTGCATCGAAAACGCACTTGCCCGAGGCCGCGCCCGGCGAGGCCGGCAGCCCGGTAGCAACCGGCTTGGCGGCGCTTTCCGGGTCGAGACTGGGGTGCAGCAATTGCTCCAGCAGTTCCGGATCTATCCGGAGCAACGCCTGTTCTTTTGTTATCAGTCCCTCAGCGAACATATCGACCGACGTCTTGACCGCCGCTGCGGCATTCATCTTGCCGTTGCGGGTCTGCAGGCAATACAGCGTCCCTTTCTCGATCGTGAATTCGTAGTCCTGCACCTCCTGGTAATGGGACTCGAGCTTGTTGCGAAGCTCCACCAGCTGCGAATACAGCGACGGCATCTCCGTCTCCATCTCCTGCAGCGGCTTGGGCGTTCGAATGCCCGCGACGACATCTTCGCCCTGCGCGTTGGTCAGGTATTCGCCAAACATCTCGTTGTCGCCGGTGCCCGGGTTACGGGTAAAACCAACGCCCGTCGCGCAGTCGTCGCCCATGTTGCCGAACACCATCGTGCAGATGTTGACCGCCGTGCCGTTCGCCATGTCCGGCGTAATGTGGAACTCACGTCGATAGTCGACCGCGCGTCGGCCCATCCACGAGCGGAATACCGCTTCGACGGAGAGCTGCAGCTGCATCATCACGTCCTGGGGAAAGTCCTTGCCACTCTCTTGCCGCACAACGCCAAGGAACCTGTCGCTGATCTCCTTCAGATGGCCGGCGTCGAGCCCTACATCCGCTTTGACGCCAGCGTCTCGTTTGACCTGCTCGAAGTGTTCGTCGAAATGCTCGTCATCAATACCCAAAGCGACCTTTCCGAAAAGCTGAATGAAGCGACGGTAGGCGTCATAAGCGAATCGCTCGTCGCCGGTTTGCTGGATCAGCCCTTCCAGCGTCTCGGCATTCAGACCAAGGTTCAGAATCGTGTCCATCATGCCGGGCATCGACAATGCAGAACCCGAACGAACCGACACCAGCAGCGGGTTGTCCCCTCGGCCGTACGTCTTTCCGGTCGCGGACTCGAGCTTGCCGATCTCTTCCCTTACGGCATCCATCAAACCGGCCGGAAGCTTGTTCTCCTTGAGATACTCGAGGCAGGCCTCCGTCGTGATGACGAACCCGGGCGGGACGTTAATGCCGATCTGCGTCATCTCGCACAGATTGGCGCCCTTTCCGCCAAGGAGCTTCTTGTTATGGCCGTCGCCTTCTGAAAATGAGTAGACAGGTTTGTTCGTCATAGCGTGATTCCGGTATCCGCGTTGTGTTGGTGTCGAATGGTCGCCCAGGCTTCCGCCGTATTCCATTGCGGCAAACCACTAATTGAGCCTCAGGCCCTGATTTGGACTCAATTATAGCGACTGGCGGCCGATAAATGCCCTATGTCTCTGGGAAAGAAAACCCTGGTGCTCTTCCTGCTGCTCGGCTCCGCGATCTGCACGGGCAGCTATTTTGCGTTGCGCATAACCGTATTGCCGACGTTTAACGAATTCGAGCGTCAGTCTTCAAAAGATGCCCTGACTCGCGTCGCACGCGTGCTGGAGGCCGATCTGCGATCGCTCGAAATCATGAACATCGAGTATTCGGCATGGGATGACACCTACGAATACGCTACGGGCCGGTTACCAGAGTACGCGGATGACAACCTCGACCCAGCCTACTGGCACAGCATCGACATCAATATGATGATGATCTTCGATTCCGACGGTCGGGAGCTTTTCGCGAGAATCGGTCACCCCGATGATGGCCATGAACTCTCCTTATCCGAAGTATTTCCAAGCAGGAATGACTCGTTGACTCCGTTGATCATGCGTGCGTCGCCTGCAGGTTCCGTTCTTGGGCTGTTGTCGACTGATTTCGGTTTGATGCAAGTTGTGTCTTACCCGATTCTCACCAGTGAGGGCGAGGGACCTGTGGCAGGAACGCTTATCGTAGGTCAGTTTCTGACGGACGAGCGAATGCTCGACATTGGCGAACGCGCCACGGTTGAACTTTCAATAGACGCGATTACAAAAACGGGGCTACCGACGGACGTTAGCGGGGCATTCGCCGATAGGGGCGATCCCGCCGGCAAAACAGCGCTCGCAGTTACGGCGCATCACATACGCGGCTTCAGAATTCTGGACGATGCCTTCGGAAATCCCGCTGCCGTTATCGAGGTGCGTCAGCCGCGGACCATCTCCCAGATCGGCACACATACCATTTGGACCACCACGTTTCTGCTGGCCATCGGCAGTTTGGGCTTCCTGTTAGCTGCGCTATTCTTTACTCATCGGCTGATGGTCGCTCCGATCCGAGAGCTGACGCAGAAGATCCTCGACATTCAGAGTACCGGAAACCTCGAGATAGACGTAAGTAACGCACGCTCGGATGAGGTCGGCGTGCTCGCCAGCGAATTTGCCGAGCTAACTGCCGGCCTGAGCAAGGCAAGAGATGAGCTGGAGAGAGCCCGCGACGATGCTCTGTCGTTATCGAATGCAAAATCCGAGTTCCTGGCGCGCATGAGTCACGAAATTCGCACACCGATGAACGGTGTCCTCGGCATGACCGAGCTGCTCAGAAACACGGCGCTGAACGACAAACAAAAAAGATTTGCCGCCACGATAACCGAGTCGGCAGAGTCGCTGCTACATATCATCAACGACATCCTTGATATCTCGAAGATCGAGGCCGGGAAACTCGACCTCGATATTGCACCGTTTAACCTGCGAAGCGTCGTCGAGGAATGTCTGGAACTTTTGGCCGACAATGCGCACCGCAAGAATATCGAGCTGATCGGTTCGATTCCGGCAGATATGCACGTATTCGTTGAAGGTGATGCGCTGCGACTTCGGCAGGTGCTGGTGAACCTTCTCGGCAACGCTCTGAAGTTCACCGAGTCCGGCGAAATCGTAGTTCGCATCAGTGAACTCAAAGGCAATCAGGAAAAGACCATCTACCGCTTTGAGGTGCAAGACTCGGGAGTCGGTTTTGATCCCAGGAATCTCGACAGAATCTTCGAGCCGTTTACCCAGGAAGACGGCTCGACCACGCGCCGCTTTGGTGGCACTGGTCTCGGTCTCTCTATTTGCAAGCAGCTGCTCAATCTCATGGGTGGTGACATAGGCGCCGAGAGTCGCCTCGGCCACGGCAGCACTTTCTGGTTCACTGTACCCCTCGTCAAGGACTCTGCGGTGTCTGAACTACCGACGCCGACCGACCTGGCAGGAAAACATGTTCTCATCGTCGACGACAACGCGACCAATCGGGAGACGCTTCAGCATCAGCTGGAGAACTGGCATGTACGGGTCGCTTCTGCAAGCTCGGCGGCGGAGGCGCTGGGAGTGATTTCGTCCGGCATCCGAAACGACATGCAATTCGACGCGGTTCTGCTGGATATGAATATGCCGGGAATGAACGGCGTTCAGCTGGCGAAAGAGATCAGGCAGTCCCGGAGACTCGAGTCAACGCCGCTGATCATGCTGAGTTCTGTTTCGATAGGTGACGCCGAACACGATCCCGATGATGCGAATATCAACGCCTGGCTAACCAAGCCAGTCCGGCAGACGAGATTACACGAGGCACTCGTTTCCCACCTTTGCAGAACCGAGGCGGCGTCGCAATTAGCCGACGATCAGTACCCTGCATTAGAAGCGACAAATGACACAACAAATCGCAGTTTACGGGTCCTTCTTGCCGAGGATAACAAGGTTAATCAGATCGTTACGATCGGTATGCTTCAAGAACTCGGGCACGAGGTGACTGTCGCTGAAAACGGGATTGACGCAATAGAAACGTTCAAGAAGCGCTCCTTCGATCTCGTATTCATGGACTGTCAGATGCCGGAAATGGACGGATTTGAGGCGACCCGGTCTATTCGCCGCTGGGAGGAAGAGGAGCAGCGCGCGCCCTCAAGAATCATAGCGCTTACGGCCGACGCGCTGACCGGCGACCGCGAGCGCTGCCTGGCCGCGGGCATGAACGACTACGTGAGCAAGCCGTTCCGACTCGAACACCTGGCCGCCGTTATTGCCAGCAGCATGAGTCAGGAAGAACAGGCCGCGGCCCGCTCGACCAGCAGCGGCGCGTCAAAATCGAAAATCCTGATCGTCGATGACAATGCAATCAACCAACAGGTCACCAGCGCCATGCTGAGCGATCTGGGTTACGACGCCGTCGTGGTCGCCGACGGGGACGAAGCGCTCACGGCCTTCGAGTCGACCAAATTCGACCTGATCCTGATGGACTGTCATATGCCGGTGCGAGACGGCTACGACACGACCCGGGAGATTCGCAGACTCGAAAGCAAATCATCCGATCGTGTCCGGGTACCAATCGTGGCGCTCACTGCAGATCTCATGCAAAACAATCGTCAACGCTGCCTTGACAGCGGTATGGACGACTACGTTACCAAGCCGTTCACGCAGGAGCAGCTTCGCCTTGTAGTCAGTCGGTGGATTTCGACAACCACTATCGAGGAAGAAGGCCCGGAATTTGGAGTTGACACCGACGGCTTCACGCTGGCTGCGGACACCGTATCATCGGCCTCCCTTGACCGTCAGGTGCTGGACGAGATTCTTCAATTGGACCGGTCATCAGCCAAGAACATGGTGCGCGAAATTATCGTCTCCTACTGCGCTACTTCGACCAAGCTCATTCTGCAGCTGCGTGCCGCGATTGCCGACCGAGACGTTGCGCAGATAGAGGTAATCGCGCATTCGCTGAAAGGCTGCAGCGGCCAGATGGGAGCGATTCTTCTGGCGACGTTGTGCGAGCAGATCCTGACGGCTGCGAAGAATAATGATCTTGACGCCGCGCCGTCACTGTGTGAACGAGCAGCCGTTGAACATTCGGCCCTCATCATTGCGCTCGACAAAGAAATGCAGCGTATCGCCGCCTGATTCTGCAATAATGGCGCATGGACGATCCCGGCGCGCTGGTTCTAATTCCCACCCTGATCGTATTCGCACTCGCCATCGTAACGCATCGGCCGATCGAGTCGCTGGTCACGGGCTCCCTTGTCGGCCTAATCATGATTCACGGCACCGGATTCATCGGCGGCTTCGCCGAGACGTCGGTGCGAGTCATGACGGATTCGGACGTCGCCTGGGTCATCCTGGTCTGCGGCTTCATGGGCAGCCTGATCGGTATTCTCATTCGCACGGGTTCCACTCTGTCTTTCACAAGTCTGATGTCCAGCTACGTTCGGTCCGAGAAGAGCGCGCTGATGGCAACCTGGGGCCTGGGGATATTGATGTTTGTCGATGACTATCTCAACTCGCTCGCCGTGGGGTCCGCGATGCGCAGCCTGACCGATAAGTTTCGGGTGTCGCGGGAGAAACTGGCCTACGTCGTCGATTCCACCGCTGCCCCTATCAGCGTAATCATCCCGTTCTCAACCTGGGGCGTGTTCTTCTCCGGACTGATCGTCGCTAACGGAATAGCGCCAGATGGCCAGGGCTTCGCAACCTATATCAGCGCCATCCCTTACATGCTGTACGCCTGGGTCGCCGTGCTGATGGTCCCTCTCGTGATTTCCGGCGCCCTGCCCGCGATCGGCCCGATGAAGGCTGCGGAGGACCGCGCGAAGACCACGGGCGACATGGTTCCGCCCGATGCCGCACACATCGAAGCGGCGAACCGATCCATTGTCCCGAACCCCGACGTCAAGCCCCGCGTGTCGATGTTCGTTGTGCCGATGACGGTACTCGTGCTGGCGACGCTGTATTTCAACAAAGACTTCCTGGTGGGCATTTACATCACGTTAGGGGGAACGGCCATCTTCATTCTGGCTACCCGCATGCTCACGATGAACGATACCTTCGACACGATCGTCGACGGCTTCAAGATGATGATCGAACCGCTGGGCGTTCTGGTTGCCGCGTTCATACTCAAGGACGTCAACGACGTACTGGGCCTTGCACCTTATGTCGTTACGACGATGCAGCCGTTGCTGACGCCCGAATCGCTGCCCGCGGTAATCTTCGCCTCGATGGCGCTGGTGTCGTTCATGACTGGATCGAATTGGGGCGTGTTCGTCATCGTGCTACCGATCGTAACCGCGCTTGCGAACAATCTGGGTGCGGACATGGTGCTGGTAATCGGTGCAACACTGTCCGCAAGCACTTTCGGCAGTCATGCCTGCTTTTACTCGGATGCGACGGTGCTAACGGCGCAGGCCTCGGGCTGTACGCCGTTTCAGCATGCAATTACGCAGATACCGTATGCCGTGATTGCGGCCGCGATCGCCGTCATCGGGTATCTGCTAATTGCCTACCTTTAAGCGCGCGTCCTACTGAACGCCCCGCCCCGGCGTCCACGGCACCCGTGCTGCATCCATCGCGTCCTTGAGTCCGGCGTATTCGACGTCGATGAGTTCCGTCAGCTGCTGCCTGACATCGTCATACATATCGCGTCCGATCTGTAGCGACTCGCGTTGTTCCGGCGTCGGCCCGTAGGCACTCGTGCCCGAGATGAAGCGCGCGTGATGGATGCGCTCGCTTAGCGGAACTTCGTCGAGATCTTTATAATTCTGTCGCGTCTCGTTTCCGCGCAAGCGCTCGCGTTGTATCGTGACCCGCTGTTTGATCGAATTCGCGATCTCGTACAGGGAAGCATCGGCCCTGAACTGTTGCAGGACTTCTTTAACGACATCAAGCTCGACCGATATTTCTTCGATAGCCTTCACGGTACCGTCGGAGGCGCGCAGCAGTTCGTCGATCTGCGTTTCGAAAACGACGCGCTGCTCCTGGGTGCTGCCAGGCAGTGTCGGCTCACGAATCGAGACGACCTCAAAAGTCTGGCTCTGGCCAAGATCACTGATCACCCCGTCCACGCGCTTTTGCATCGACACCGAAAACGTTCCGGGAACGACGAGCACGCCGAGCCCCTGGCCTCGCCAATGTTCACGCTCCTCTTCCGGCACCCAGGCTTCCAGAGCGGGATAACGCAGGTTCCAGGAAACACGATGGAAGCCGGCCTCCACCGGCCCTTCGACTTGCCGCACGACGCTACCGTTGGAATTCCTGACGGTAAATACGATCGCGGGTGCGTCCTCGCGCTGCTCCGTCAATATCGTGTCCCACGACGCGAACTCGACGTCCTGATTGGCCGTTTCCCGCTCCTTTTCCTTTTCGCGCCGCGCGTCCCTTGCCGTCCTGATCGTTTCGGGGAGGTAGTAGGTGAATATCGCGCCAAAATCCGGGTTCGGCGCGACGAAATAGCCGTCGCCCTGGCTGCCGGAGCAGCCGGGCTCTCCGCAGCCGAGCGGCCGCTTCGGAACGTACCAATGCGTTCTTCGAACCGGGAACAGGACCGTGTCGTTTTTTAACATGCCGGCGTCGACGCCGCGCAACGGCGAATAGTCATCCAGGATGTAGAAACTTCGACCGAAGGTCGCGCCAACCAGATCGTTTTCCCGCGTCTGGATAACCAGGTCGCGAAACGGGATATTGGGCGCTCCTCCCTTGAGCTTGGTCCATTCGCCGCCGCCGTTGACCGTGAAGAACACGCCGAACTCGGTCCCGAGGAACAGCAGTCCCGGTTTCTCGTGATCCTGCACAATGCGCCAAAGTATGTGGCGCGCCGGCAGATTGCCCGCAATACTCTTCCAGCTGCGGCCGCGATTCTCGCTCTTCAGCACATACGGTGAAAAATCACCGCTCTTGTGATCGTCGACGACGACATAGACCACGTCAGGATCGTGCAGGTCGGCCTTGATGTCATTGACAAAAAAGCGGTTCGGCACGCCCGGCAGCTTGTCGATGCGTCGCCAGTTTTGACCGTTGTCTTCGGTCACCTGGATGAGACCGTCATCGGTACCGACGTAGATCAATCCTTCAGCAAGCGGCGACTGGGACAGCGACGTTACCGTGTTGAACGACGACATCGCGTAGAAATCCCACGACGAATCGAAACTCCACGTTCGCCCCATCAGCGGCTGGCGTGTACGCTGTTCGTTGCGTGTCAGATCACCGCTGATCGCGTTCCAGGTGTCTCCATAGTCGTCGCTTTTCCACACGCGCTGGGTGCCGAAGAACAACGTCGACGACTTGTGCGGGCTAATCAGTATGGGTGCATCCCAGTTATAGCGATCTGGAGGCTCACCGGAAGCGGCTTGCGGCTTGATGTAGACATTTTCGCCCGTCTTGCGGTCGTAGCGCGTCAGGTTTCCCTGCTGCCACTGAGCGTAGATGATATCCGGGTTGTTGGGGTCCACCGCGGACTGATGACCATCGCCGAACAGGGTGACGAACCAGTCCGAGTTGCGGATACCAACGTTATTGTCGGTGCGCGATGGCCCGCCGTGACTGTTGTTGTCCTGGGTGCCACCATAGACATTGTAGAAAGGCTCGTCGTAGTCGACGGCGACCTTGTAATACTGGGTGATGGGCATGTTGCTGATGAAGCGCCACGTTTCGCCCAGGTCGAACGACTCGTAGATACCGCCATCTACCCCGACCAGCAAATAGTCTTCGTCGTTCGGATCGAAGGCCATCGCGTGATGATCGACGTGCTTGGTCTCGTGATCAAGCTTGATGAAATTCTCGCCGCCATCTTCGGTAACGTGCAGGTTCACGTCCATTTGATAAACGCGGTCGAACTTGTGCGGACTGGCGAACAGCTCCTGGTAGTAATGCGGCCCCGTACCGCTGGAGAGATACTCGTTGCGCTTCTCCCAGGTTTCTCCGCCATCGGCTGAGCGCCAGAAACCACCTTCGCGATTGGCGAGCTCGATGGTCGCGTAAATTACCTCCGGGTCCTGCGGTGAAATCGCGAGACCGGTCTTGCCGCGATTCTCTTCGGGCAAGCCTTCGGTCAGTTCACGCCAGGTTTCACCCCCGTCGTCGGATTTGTGGATACCGGTGCCAGGGCCGCCATCCATGAGCACCGCGACGTTGCGGAATCGCTGCCACGACACCGCGTACATGACGTCGGGATCCCGCGGGTCCATGTGCACTTCGGAGACACCGGTGTATTGATCATCGATATCCGTATTACCCAGGCCATCGCCAAGTACTTTGCGCCAGTTCTCTCCACCGTCCGTCGACTTGAAAAGCCCACGCTCGCCGCCGCCCGACCAGAGCGGGCCCTGCGCCGCGACGAAAATCGTTTTCGAATCGCGGGGGTCGATGCGAATCATCCCGATACGCTCGGACGCCTCGAGACCCATATTCTCCCAGTTCTGTCCGCCGTCTCGACTACGATAAACGCCGTTGCC
>CAMYMR010000042.1:17554-28594 GCA_947259285.1 uncultured Woeseiaceae bacterium
GTCGACTGCTATATCGGCGATGCGACCGGCGGTAAACGCCGGGCCAATGCTGCGAAACTCGAGACCCTTGAAAGTGGGCTCATTGAACCCTGGTTCCGTAGCCTCCTCATCGGCTGCAACGGCGTATGCCCCTATCAGCGTCAGAAATATGACACCGTAAGCGAGTCGCTTCATACTGTCCCCCTCGACGTTTTCGAGCCCTCCCGGCGGGCCGGCTCGTGTTGTTTTGTTGTCCAGCATTCTAGTCGCAAATAACTACAATGGCAGCACAAGAAGTGGAATGTACCGAGATGCCAGATATTCCGAGACGAAAGATATGAAACGCGTGCATGTGACAGCCGCCGCTATTGCCGCATGCTGCTTGATTGCGACGGCGTCGCCTGTGCAGGCGGGAAATAGCTACGGCATCTATGATGCCCGAACGATGGCCATGGGCAGCGTGTCGGTCGCGTCTGCAAACAATGACAACGCGCAGTTTTACAACGCCGCCCTGCTTGCGTTCAACGAGGAAATAGAAGAGCGGACGCAGGATGGGCGCATCCTCTTTCCGCTCATTGCACCCGAGTTATCCGAGTCAGCGATCGACCTCGAGGAAATATCGTCGGACGACGTGCCCCGATCCGTTTCGGATTCCGTGGCCGCATTCAACGCGGCGATGAACGCCGAGACGGCCCGGGCCGTGGTGGATACTACCAGTACCCTGGATGCATACCTTGTGGGCCTCGACGGAGAGGACCTGCGCGCGGATGTCTATTTCGGCATGGGGCTGACGGAACCCGGCAAGTTTCAGGGCGCGGGTTTCTTCCTCGGCGGGCGGGTCCTGGGCGGAGGGCAGTCAGACATTAGCGAAGCGGATCGCGCCGTACTTGCTGCGTATCAGGAAGGACTTACTTTCATTGCTACCGACGGCGCCGAGGGAGAGGAGCGGCCCGAACTGTTGCGAGTTGATCGATCCCGTCGATAGTCTGACGTCGAGCACCAGCGCGACCGGTGTCACGATTATTGAAGTCGGCGTCGCGATGTCAACACAGTTGCAACTCTTCGGCGGCCCCGTTGCTGCAGGAATCAGTTTCAAGGCACTGGAAGTCGAAACGTTCGAGGACACGCAACGGGTCGTCGACGATCGAATCAGCGTCGATCGAAACAGCGAGAGGGAAACGCATGTAAATATCGACATCGGCGCGGTGAAGGAACTGGGCGATCATTGGCGTATCGGTTTAGCCGTCAAGGATATCGTTCCTCACAACTACAAGACGTCGCAAGGCACGATCGTCCGTCTCCGCCCCCGGGCCAGGATCGGCGCGTCTTACCAGGCGGGTCGCATGCAGATAGGCGCCGACGTCGACGTGGTCCGCAACGAGCCACTCGGCGCGGAACAGCCCACACAGGAAGCGGCATTGGGCGCGGAGTGGGTTTTCGGCCCGGCGCTAAAGCTGCGCGCCGGGTATCGGCAAGACGTTCTCGGCAACCGGGATGGCATCGCATCGATCGGCATTGGCACACGATGGAAACGGCTCGTGGCGGATGTTGCCTACGCCGAGAGCGGCGATGCCAGAGCTGCCGCGCTGCAATTCGGGGTCGCCTTCTGACGAACAACACCACCCGCAGTGCGGAGGCTTAGCGCAGGTCTTCGATGGCCTTGCCGTCGCGGGCGTAAAGGTCGGGATAAAAGTGAAGCCTGCCCGAATCATCGACCTCGGCCGTCCAATAAAGCACGAAGAGCGGCAGCGGCTCCGACAAGGTCCGAGATAAGGTCGCTCCGGACTCAATTTGCGAATCGATTCGCTGTCTGGTCCACCCGTCGGAATCGAGAATCACCGCGGCAAGGGCGCGCGGCTCCTGAACCCGGATACAGCCATGGCTAAAGGCGCGTGCTGTCTCGGCGAACAGCGCTCTCTCCGGTGTGTCGTGCATGCAGACGGCGTATTCGTTCGGAAACAGGAACTTGATTTGTCCCAGCTGATTTTGCGGTCCCGGCTGCTGCAGCAGCATATACGGAAAATTGCCGGTAGAAACCATGCTCCAGTCGACCCCTGCCGGATCGACGGCGTTGCCTTCCTGATCGTAAAGCTCGTATGCGCCCTTCCTCAAGAAACCGGGGTCGCGTTTGATCTTTGGCAGGATCTCTTCGCTGGCAATGCTGTGAGGCACCGACCAGGTGGGGTTGAATACCACGTGTTTTATTTCGGAACGAAGCTCGGGTGTCTTATCTTCGGTCTCGCCGACGATGACCTTCGTGGTCCAGATGATGGTGCCGTCGCGAACCACATAGGCCTTGAAGGCCGCGATGTTCACAACGAGAAGTTTGTCCATTGGTTTGTCAAGAAAGCGGCGCATGCGCTCGATATTCACGCGCAGCTGATCGATTCGGCGTTCGATCGACACATTGAGTGCACGCAAGGTTGCAGGTCCGACCAGCCCATCAACCTCCAATGCATGACGTTCCTGAAAACGACGCACGGCGTCCTCCAGCACTTCGCCGTACTCCGACATCGAAACCGACGGAATGTCCTCGGAAAGATCGCCGGATATTGCGAGTCGCCGGGCCAGGATCGCGAGTCGCGGATCGGCGGCACCCGGTCGAATGGTTGGACCGTCCGGGACCCGGGGCCAACCGCCCGCATCGGCCCATGCGAGGTGTCGCTGGAGCTCGGCCTGCAGTCTTTCGGGCTGGGGGCGAAACGTCTTGAGCAGGGGTGCGGGATCGTGTTCGACCGCGGCGTGCCCGGCCGTGCCAACTGCCAGATTTGCCAAAAAAAGCAGGAAAATCAGGCCTGTAACGATTTTTGCGATTGGCTTGAGCACGTGAAAAAGGACCTTGAAATTTTCGACAAAACCGTCATATTAGGGGGTTATCGTTCGGAACTCCTGTAAGTCTATGAATCAGAGGCGAATAAGCTCCCCTGTCGGACTCGTTATATTGGCTTTCGTACTCGCCTGTGTGGCGGGCGTGAGCCAGGGAAAGCTCGAAAATGACGAGCGGCGGCTTTCTTTCTACCACACACATACCGGTAAGCATCTGGACGTCGTTTACTCTCGTAATGGCGTATACATTCCGTCGGCGCTCGAGGAAATCAACCGTTTCTTGTACGATTTTCGAACTGGCGACAATGCCGAAATGGACCCCGAACTACTCGACCTCATTTACGACGTCCGCACAGCGCTTGGCAGTGACGGCGCCTACCAGGTCGTATCAGCCTATCGCTCCCCCAAGACCAATGAAATGCTGCGCAGCCGGAGTCCGAATTCAGGCGTCGCCAAGAACAGCCAGCATCTCCTCGGCAAAGCAATCGATGTTCGCCTGGAAGGCGTCAAGACGGCCTCTTTGCGCGACACAGCGCTCGCCATGAAGCGTGGTGGTGTCGGATTCTACGAGGCATCGGATTTCGTGCACCTGGACACCGGCCGCCCTCGCAGCTGGTAAGACTCAAACCCTGATAGATTCAGGTCCGTGATACTTTGGGGCTGGGGAACCATTCCCTAAGGCTACCCAATGAGAATCACGAAGTACGTCGTCATCACCGCGAGTATTGTTGCGATACTCGCCGCGATTGCCTGGTTCCTCCGCGATTACCTTATCGAACGCGTCTCGAATCCCCTGCTCGCGGAGTATGGGATCACCGTAACGGACGTGTCGCTGGATGCGCTCGCTACCGACGACGCGTCCATTAGCTACCTCGAGCTCGTGCACGAAAAAGGCACGACGATCGCTATCGAAAACCTGACGCTACCGATCAGTGCAAGGTCCGATCCCAGGACTTTCACAGCAAGCAGGGTGTCCGTGATAACTGCGACCCGATCCGATGGCGCACTGGTAGAGGTAGCAGAACTCATCCGGCAGTTTCTCTCGCTGCCCGATACGCTTGCCAATAGCGCAGTCCGAGTCGCCGAATTCAGCGTAGCCGACTATCCCACGGTGCGTGATGTCCAATGGGACATACGCGAGGACGAGCAGCATCTGCGCGGCACGGTGGAATCCATTTCAATGTCCTTGCAGACTACGCGCAAAGATGCGGCCGAGCACACCGTTGCGTTCTCCGTAGCGCCGGGATCTGCACCGGCCCCCGGACGAGCCATCGTCGCCGCGCTGCAGCTGGGCGACGAGAATATATCGCTGATGGGCGCCTCCTCGATCGATCTGCCGCATTGGGCGCCGCTTGCAAGCCTTGCCGGCATCATCCCTTCCGACGTCGAGCTGGTGTCCGGGACGGCGAGACTGGATTTCGCTGCCAATGTCCCCGTCGATGCAACGCAGACACCGACGCTCAGCGCCAGTCTCGCACCGACGTCTTCCCTGCAACTCGGGTTTACAACCAGTCCCGGTGACTCGGCGACGATCGTTGTGGAATCGGCCGACGCTCTGGAGATCGCGGCAACGTTCCCGGGACTTGACTGGTCACTGCAGCTGCAGGCAGCTTCTCTCGTCGTTAGCTACGGTGACTGGCAGAAGATCCCGTTGTCTTTGAGTCGTGTTTCGTGCCTCGCGGAGCCAGCCTGCTCGATGACTGCGAAGGTTTCCATCGACGACGCCGCGCTACCGATCGGACGCGTCCGTCAGTTGAAGCTTGCCTCGACCGCGACGGTCAGTTTTCCCGAGACTGGCCCACATGTTGACGTACAGCCGGGCGCGACACTCGGCCTTTCGGGGCTAAGAACCGCGGCGGGCACCGCGAATCGGATTGAGGGCAAATTCGCGTCCGGTGCAACTCTGAGTCTCGTAGAGGCCGGCTGGCGCTTCACCAACGAGTCGCTGGACCTGGAAATTGAAACGATGGCTTTATCGGATGAAATCGCCGTCTCGATGCCCATGTATCTGGAGACCATCCTCGCCAGCGAGCTCGATGGCGCGCTGGCTTTTAATGCGGGCGTCTATACGCCATCGATGCAGGCGTACGTCGGCGAGCGACGACTCGCTTTGCCCGGATTCAAAGGCAAAGCCGCCGTTGAGGGGAGCGAACTCGGGGTAGATCTGAGCACCGTGGGTCTCCATCGTGAAGGCACAATCTCGGCAACACACTATCTCGACACTCGAATCGGTAAGGTCGAACTCGAAAATGCCGTGGTTTCGTTTGATTCGGTCAACCTTTCCAGTCGCGTCTCGCCCTGGTCGGTCAAATCGGACCTCGTTTCCGGCACCGTGTCGCTGGAGTTCAGCGCTCGCTGGAAACCAGATAACTCGCGTCTCGCAATCAATGCCCAGGCCGCGTTGGATGCCGCGGAGCTGGCCGGCTATTACGAGGACACCGCCTTTACGGGGGGTTCGACACAGATCACGGCCAGCTACCAGGACGGCACGGGATTTACGACGGAGCGCTCGTCGGTCTCGGTCGCTTTGGTGGAAACGGGTCTGCCAGTGGAAGATCTCAGCGCCGATTATCTGCTGGACCTCAACGCAATGAGCGTCGACGTCGAAAATCTCAGCATGTCGGCGGTTGGCGGCGTCATCAACGCCGATCCATTCAGCTTCCATACAGACGGGGACAGCAATACTTTGACACTGAGGGCCGAATCGATCGACCTGTCGGAACTGTTATCCCTTCAGGAGCTTGAAGCAATCGAGGTCAGCGGCAGTGTCGGTGCGACACTGCCGGTTACGATAGAAGACGGGACGGTTACGATCGTCAACGGGAGTCTCACGGGAGAACCGGCCGGCGGCGTCATTCGCTATACGCCGGGAACCCCGTCGGACCTGTCGGATACATCGAGTATCGGTTTTGCTACGCGGGTGCTGAGCAATTTCGAGTTCGACACCCTGACATCGGACGTTAACCTCACCAGGGACGGTGATTTGAATTTGAAACTTAAACTAACGGGAAGGAATCCGGACCTCGACGAGAAACGGCCGGTCGTGCTGAACCTGGGGGTCGAAAACAACATACCCCAGATGCTACGAAGCCTGCGTGCAGCCCGAGCCGTCGAAGAGGTATTGGAGCAGCGGCTGGGCAAGTAGCCTAATGTCCGCAGGGTCTTTGAGGTAAGCTTGTTCGAACGAGGCGCTACATAAACCTGGTGCAATTATGAAACTGACATTTCCATTGATCGTCTTGCTCTCCTTGGTCGCCGGATGCAATCCAACCGTCAAAGTGGAAGCCCCCGAGAAGCCGATCGAGATCAATCTGAACGTCAAGATCGAACACCATATTCGGCTTCAGGTTGATGAGGAGCTCGAGGACCTGTTTTCCGAAGAGAGCGGCGTATTTTGAGGATGATGACGATGAAACAGATTTTTGCAGCCATCGGCCTGTTGTTATTACTGCAGAACGCATGGGCCATCGACATACGCGACGCCAAGGCGCAGGGCTTGATAGGCGAAGCCAATACGGGTTACATCGCGGCGGTACGGTCGCCGGCAAGCGCCGAGGTACGGGCATTGATCGCCAATGTGAACGCGAAGCGCAAGGCGCAGTTCAGCCAGACCGCTAAAAAGACAGGCGCCACGCCGACGCAGGTCGCCTACCGCTTCTACGAGCTTGCCGTGCAGAAAACCGCGCCCGGTCATTACTACCAGGACGCCAGCGGGCAGTGGAAGAAGAAGTAGGCCCCACGCTGCTGCTGGGGCGGCCGACCTGATCCCGGTATCGCCTCGCAGCGGGTAGCTGCGGCTCCTTTACCGACACGGCGCAAAGTCCCCGATACCACCTCACTTTGCGGCCGCGCGCCTGTATAGTTACGGGTTCACAGGAGAATCTTCATGTTGCCCCACCAGGATGTCGTTGCCGAGGTTTTGAAATTGCCCGACGGGCCGCGGATCGGCGCGTTCTTTGACTTTGACGGCACCGTAATTTCCGGCTACTCGGCTTTCGCCTTCATCCAGGAGCAAATCAAACGCGGCCACCTGTCGCCGCGTGAGCTGGTCGAGCTGGTTGGTGCGATGGGCAGTTTCGGGCTGGGCCGAATGGGCTTTTCCGCCATGATGCTGGCAACGAGCCAGTTCTTGCGCGGTATCCGTGAAGACAGCTACGCGGCGTTCGGTCGCGAACTGTTTGAATCGCACATCGCGCGTCTGATCTACCCGGAGTCACGTGCGCTCGTCGAGGCTCACCTCAGAAAAGGGCACACCGTTGCGATCATTTCATCGGCTACGCCGTATCAGGTCGAGCCGGCCGCCGAGGATCTCAATATCGAGCACGTCCTTTGCACGCGCCTCGAGGTCGAAAAGGGCATGTTCACTGGCAAGGTATTGCGCCCCACCTGCTTCGGACCTGGCAAGGTTACCGCGGCGGAGTCGTTGGTCGAGGATTACGGTGTTGATCTTGAACAGAGCTACTTCTATTCGGACAGCGATGACGATATCCAGCTGCTCGAGCGCGTAGGCAACCCGCGACCTCTGAATCCGAACAAGAAATTGCTTGCCATCGCCGAAAGTCGCGGCTGGCCGGTGCGCCGATTTGCCAGCCGGGGACAAACACACGTGACTGACTGGGTGCGCTCGCTGCTCGTCCCGTTCAGCCTTGTTGGTTCCTTCTTTGCGGGCTTGCCGATATGGGCGTTGACCGGCTCCAAGCGAGACGCGCTGAACTTTTCGGTGTCGGTCTTCGCTGATACTGCAAGCGCGCTTATCGGGCTTAACCTGAAAGTTAACGGCGAGCATCACCTTTGGTCGCATCGACCTGCCGTATTCATATTCAATCACCAGAGTAACGTCGACATGGTGATCATCGCGCGCCTGCTGCGTCGCGATATCACCGGTGTTGGCAAGCGCGAAATCCGCGACATGCCGGTGATTGGACGCGTGATGGAGGCTGCCGGCGTGGTGTTGATCGACCGCAAGAACTCGGCCAGCGCGATCGAGGCGATGGCGCCCCTGGTGGACGCGATGCGCGTCGAGGGCAAGTCCGTGTGCCTGTCTCCGGAAGGTACCCGCGCGCCGACGATCAAGCTCTCGAGCTTCAAGAAAGGCGCCTTCCATCTGGCGATGCAGGCGGGCGTTCCCATTGTGCCGATCGTGATTCAAAACTCGGGCGACGTGCAGCCCAAAGGCGACATTCTTTACCACCCTGGTACCGTCGAGGTGGAAGTCTTGCCGCCGGTCGATACCAGCGAGTGGTCGGCAGAGACCATCAACCAGCATGTTACTGACGTAAGGGCTATGTATCTGCGTGCACTCCAGCAGGACGCCGAGTCGAGAAAGCGCCCGCCCTCGCCGGTCGTTCTCACTGATGTTTCAGCACGTGGGGCGCGTGAGTGAGTGTCAGCCCCTGGCCGGCCGATGACACAGACAACGTACTCATCGTACTCGATGCAGCGCATCGGATAGAGCAGCAGCACCTGGAGTCCTGGCTCGAGCGCGAGCGCTCCAAGCGCGGCTTCGCGGGTAAGGTCGAGCAGGCTGTCGTGCCGATTGCCGATTCCCCGGAAGGTCTTCATGGTGATGCCCTGCGTCCGGCGATGGATTTGCCCGACCAGACCCTGGTGGTGCCTGTACGCGTTGTCTGGCTGAAGGGGCTGGATGTAAAGAACACGACACCCCGATTCAGGGACTTGCTTTTTGGCAATATGCGTCGCCCGGGACCCATTCGGGCCCGGCGCATTCTAAAGACACATCCAATGCGAGCGAAATGCGTCACTGGCGCGTCCGCGACGATCAAGGAACTGCGGGAACGATTGACGCACCGACTCGGCGCGGCACCGGACCAGGAGCAACTTGCGGAGTTCGTAGTCGGTCAGGCGAGCATTGCCCTCGACATCGCGGAGCGGCGGTTTCGCGGCAGCCGCTACAAAGTACCGCGGCGCGTCGCCGATAATCTGCGCTCGAGCCGCGCGTTTCTCGCCGCGATACGTGATCTCAGCGCCGAAACCGGTCGATCGATCAGCGATTTACAGTCAGAAGCCAGCACCATATTCAAAGAGCTGATCTCGGTACCACAGGCCTTCTGGCTCGACGTCAGCTATCTGCTGAACAGGAAGATCGCGACCCTTGGCTACGAATCCGACGTCGTCGTCGACGAGGCTAGCCTGAATCGAGTGCGGCAGATCTGCAAACAGCATCCGGCCGCAATTCTTTGCACGCACAAGACGCACGTCGATTTCCCGGCACTCAACAAGGTCCTGTTCGACCACGATTTTCCGGCGCTGCACACGATGGGCGGCGTTAACATGGCTTTCGCCGGATTGGGCTTTCTGGCTCGCAGAGCCGGCGTCATATTCATCCGCCGCAGTTTCCAGAACGATGCGCTGTACAAGCTGATCCTGCGGCAGTACATCGCCTACCTGATGGAAAAGAATTTCCCGCTGAGCTGGGCGTTCGAGGGTACTCGCTCTCGCGTCGGCAAGCTGATGCCGCCGAAGTACGGCATATTGAAATATGTCATCGAGGCTGGTCACGCGAACGATCAACGCATGCTGCACATCATTCCCGTTGCCATGAATTACGACCTGATCGGCGACGTACGCGACTACGCCAAGGAACAGTCAGGCATCAAGAAACGTCCCGAGAGTTTGAGCTGGTTCATCGGCTACATGCGAAGCCTGAGGCGACCGATGGGCAAGATCTATATGGACTTCGGCGAGCCCGTGCTGCTGGAAGAAGTCCCGTCGGGCGAGGACAAGCTTGCCCTGTCCAAACTCGCGCTACAGGTCGGCGTCGAAGCCAACCGCGTAACGCCGATCACGCTGGCTTCGTTGGCAACCATGGTGCTGCTCGGCAGTGCGCCACGCGCCCTCACTCGAGACGAGCTGACCCGGGAGATCGCCCGCCTGGCTTTCTGGGCCCAGGCACGAAACATCACGATAACCCGGCATTTCGAGCTGGAGAATGAAGCCGAGCTAAATGCACTGGCTCAGGTGTTGATCGACAACCGCCTGGTGACACATTACGACGACGGCCCGGAGGACCTCTACGGTATCTCACCCAGGCAGGAAGCCGTTGCAAGTTATTATCGGAACACGACGATTCATCATTTCGTCACCAAGGCTATTGCAGAATTGGCGCTGGCGGGTATTGATTTACAGGAGCGCGCGCCGCTGGAGGCATTTTGGCAGGAGGTGGATCGTCTCAGGGACCTGTTCAAGTTCGAGTTTTTCTATGCACCCAGCGAAGAGTTCCGGCAAGAGGTCGACCAGGAGCTACGGCGGTACGCGACGGACTGGGAGGCGGAACTCGCCAGGGACGCCGATTTCGCCCGTACACTACTGAGAGACTTCCGGCCACTGATAGCCCATGCGACACTGACGCAGTTCGTCGAGGCGTACTACGTGGTCGCGAACGTTGCGGCGGTGACGCCACAGGACACGGCACTTGACGCAACTGACTGTTTACGAAGATGTTTTTCCTACGGCCGACAGGCTTACCGCCAGCGCCGCATTAGCAGTGAGGCGTCAATCGGCAAATTATTGTTTCAAAACGGCTATAAATGGATGGAGAATCGAGGGCTCGCAGCAGCCGGCGGCCCGGAACGTGCGGAGCAGCGTGCGCAGGCAAGCCAGAGCCTTCGCGAATTGATGCATCGCTTACAGCAAATTCAGGCGCGCGCATTGCCAGTTTAAGACCGGAGTAATTCCCATGGATCAGTTGAGTCCACAAGACGCCCAGTTCCTTTACATGGAATCGGAAGACAATCTGACGCACGTCACCTCAATCTCGATCTTCGACCAGACGACCGTGCCTGGGGGGGAAGTCGTGCGCTTCAAAGACATCCTAGCCCACGTCGAGGGACGACTGCACATGAGTCCGCTGTTCAAGCGGCGACTTGTGCGCGTGCCCCTGGAGCTCGATTTCCCATACTGGGTCGACGACGAATATTTCGACCTCGAATACCATGTGCGGCATGGCCGGTTACCTGAGCCGGGTGACTGGCGTCAGTTTTGTATCCACATGGCGCGCTACCACTCCCGGCCGCTGGACATGAACCGGCCGCTTTGGGAGATGTATGTCGTTGAAGGTCTGGACAACATCGATTGGCTGCCAAAGGGCAGCTATGCGTTGGCGACGAAGATCCATCATGCCGCCGTCGACGGCACGGCGATCATCGACTTCTTCGGCGCGATGGCCGACATCGATAACAAAGGCACACCGGCAATACCGCTGAATATGGCCAAGCT
>CAMYMR010000043.1 GCA_947259285.1 uncultured Woeseiaceae bacterium
TTATCCCGCCGACGATGCGCGGGTGCCGGACATCAAGCGCAAATCGCTCGACGAGTTCGCGAGCTTCATCGACACGTAGCGAGTCATCTACCCTCCACCCTTATCAAACGGCGTCGATTGCGGGCCCTGCTTGCTGAGTTCCTCTCGCTCAACCTCGCTCGGCGTCCTGCCTCGCTCGGATCGGGTTCCGCTCGTTTTGGCGTCCATGCGTCACTTCGCTTCACACGACGCTCGCGCAACTCTGCAAGCCGGGCCCGCCCGTCGCAGCCCTCGGCGTGCCAGGCAAGCGTCTGAGACGTTACCCGGCGAGACATAAAGCGAGCGACCGTCGACCTTGTTAGACGGGAGCGAAGCAGTCCGCCGGGAAACGTGTCGGTCGATTGCCGTAATTTCCCGGTACCGTCGGCCGAGGTGGGCAAAAGGATCGGTGGTCAGCCGGTGTTCTGCAGAGCCTGAGCAATGCCGTTGACGCTCGCGAGCAGCGCTGTGAACAGGCCCTCATCCTCGCGATTCGATGCCCGCCACCTCGACAGAAGGTCGACCTGCATCAGACTCATCGGATCGACGTACGGGTTTCGAAGCATGATGGCGCGCTGCAAAGTGATGTCGCCTTCGAGCAGCGCCTCATGATCCGAATACTCGAGAATCAGGTTGCGGGTCAGATCGAACTCGCCCCGGATGACTGGAAAGAACTCTTCATGCAGGTCGCCGGCCAGCTTTGAATACTTCATGCAGGTCGCCGGCCAGCTTTGAATACTGTTCCGCGATGCCGAGGTCTGCTTTGGCAAGCACCATCTCGGCGTCCGCAGTCAGGGAGCGCAGGAAGTACCACTCGGTGAACATATCTCGAAATGCTTCGTCACCGAACTGTTCGGCCGCTTTTTGGAGACCACCGCCAAGACCGAACCAGCCGGGCAATACGAACCGAGCCTGAGACCAGGCGAACACCCACGGAATCGCTCGCAGATCCTCGATACCGGACTGCTTGCGGCGCGAGGAGGGTCGTGAGCCAATACGCATACGCTCGATAACGTCGATAGGCGTCGCTGTCCTGAAATACTCATAAAAATTCGGCGTTTCGTAGACAAGCTTGCGATACGCTTTGCGACTTTCGGTGGCAATCACATCCATCATTTCATGCCATTCCGGCATATCGTAGCCACGGTGCTTCGGCAGCGCGGTTGCCAGCGCCACCGAGCCCGCAATTTGCTCGAGTGTGCGAAGTGCGATGCCACGCAGGCCGTACTTCTCATTGATGATTTCACCCTGCTCGGTAACTCTAAGGCGACCATTGACGGTGCCGGGTGGAGCCCCCAGGACCGCAGTATGCGTCTTGCTACCACCCCTGCTAATGCTGCCGCCGCGGCCATGAAACAACGTCAGCTCGATCCCCTGCGACTCGACGGTGTTGACCAGGGCTTCCTGCGCGTTCTGCAGCGCCCACCGCGCTGACGCAAGCCCGCCATCCTTATTGCTGTCCGAGTAACCGATCATGATCGTCTGTCGGTTGCGGCGCCGAGCCAGGTGCTCGCGATAAAGCTCGGTGTTCAACAGAGATTCGACAATTTCCGGGCCGTTGTGGAGATCGTCGACAGTCTCCAGCAGCGGTGCTATGTCCAGCGGCACCTCGCCGCGGCGATTGTGCAGCTCGCCCCACTGCGAGAGCAGCAAGACGGACAGAACATCGTCCGGACCCTGCGTCATGCTGATGACGAACGGGCCGATCGACTTGCGCCCGTACTTGCGGCGGCAAAACGCGATTGCCTGGAACACACCGAGCGTCTTACGGGCCCGTGTGCTAAGCGTCATCGGCGCGCTCTCTCGCGTCTCGATGGCAGCGACAATTCTTTTTGTGCGTTCTTCCGGTGACTGATCCAGCCAGTCATCTTCGCCCAGGCATTCGCCGATCACGCGCCGGTGAACATCCGCATCCTGGCGCACGTCCAGCGTAACCATGTGGAAGCCGAAGGTGCGGATGCGCCGCAGCAATCGCTGCACTGCAAACAAACCGGCATTTCTTCCTTTGTTAAACGCGAGGCTCTCGGCGATCAGCTCGATGTCTTCGAGGAGTTGCCCGACCTTTTCATAAGGATAGATATCGTCATCATAGGTCGACTGTAAACGTTGCTGCACGAGACGCAGAAAGACGCGGTAGGGCATGTCCCTGTGGCGAGCCGGAACGGCGTGATAGGCGTGCGGAAATATGCCCCGATATTCCTCTGTTTTGTCGAGCATGCCCTGCCCAAACGTCGCGCATCCGACCGATTGACTGAGCTTGGCACTGACCGCCGCGCATTCTTTGTAATACAGATTGAGGATCAGAGCGCGCTGCCGCGCGAGCGTTTCCCGGATTGTCTTCGCATTGACGTTCGGATTGCCGTCCATGTCGCCGCCAACCCAGGACGCGAATTTCACCATGGTCGGAAGCTCGAGGTTTTTCGCTTCTTCCCCATAGATATCGACAACTGCTTGCCGAAAATCTTCATAGAATGGCGGCATCGCACGGTACAAAACGTCCGTGACAAAAAACAGCACGTGCTCGAGCTCGTCCGCGACGGTCATCCGTTCGGAAGGGTGCTCGTCCGTCTGCCAGCCGGTAGTCACAATTCGCCTGATGTTCTGCAGCGCCACATTGGTTTCCTGCGGCGTCATCGTCGGGTTCAGCATTTCGACAAGGTGTTTGACGATGTTTTGTTCTTTGCGAAGCATCGTGCGCCGCGTTGGTTCGGTTGGATGCGCTGTGAAAACGGGCTCTATCACTATCGAATCCAGCAGTTCCTGCAATCCGTCGAGCGTCATTCCGGACGCCTTAAGCTTGAGCAGGGTTTCTTCGAGCCCGCCAGGCTGGTTTTCATCAGCCGTGCGGAGGTATTCGCGACGCCTGCGAATGCGGTGAACTTTCTCGGCCGTGTTGACCATTTGGAAATAGGTCGAGAAACTGCGGATCAGTTTTCGTGCAAACTCCGGGTCCAGGCCCTCCACAAGGGTAGACAGATTTTCGCCGGGTATCTCATTGTTTTCGCGGCGGCGGATCGCACGTAGTCGTGCGGATTCCACGGTCTCGTAAAACTCATCTCCAATTTGCTCGCGAATGAGGTCGCCCACCATCGCGCCCAGGGTACGGACGTCGTCACGTAACGCCTGATCTTTGTCCTCAAAAGTAATGTCCTGACGACGAAGCGTCTTCTTGATATTGCTGACCATAGCTCTTCTTCTTGTCGGAGCCTGCGACTAATCCCGGAAGTTTTCGTATTGTAACGGCAGCCCGATGTCAGTTTCCTTCAGCAGGCCGATGACCGTTTGCAGGTCGTCGCGCTTCTTGCCGCTGACACGCAGCTTGTCGCCCTGAATGGCTGCCTGCACCTTCAGCTTTGCCGATTTGATTTGCTTGACGAGCTTGCGCGCCCGATCTGTATCGATCCCGCGGCGCAGAATGATTTTTTGCCGTGCTTCGTTGCCGGAAAACTCAGGTTCCTGTTCCTCGAGACAGGCAATATCGACGCCACGTTTTGACAGCTTCTGGTGGAGAATGTCGATCATCTGCTTCAGCTGAAAGTCGGACTGCGTCGTCAGCGAGATGACCGGCTCCTCGAGCTCGTATTTTGAGCCCGTACCCTTGAAGTCGAAACGGGTGGTGACTTCGCGATTGGCCTGGTCGACAGCGTTACGCGCTTCATGTGAGTCGAAGTCGCTGACAACATCAAAAGACGGCATTTTGCGGTTCCTCTCCGGACTTGGCCCGGAAACGGTACACCCGTGAGGCGGCACGCGCCAGACCCATCTTACTCCTTTCCGGGGTGATTCCAGAATGCTTGTACCGTTATTTGGGCTCAAAAACTCAATAGGCTGCCTAGTAAAGCCGGCGGCCTGGATCGTCGTCGAATCGCAAGATAGTTGCCATGTTCTTCGTCATCGACAGCCGCGGCACGCAAACCCTCAGACGGCGGCCGGAAATCTGGACAAATCTGTGGCAAATGCGTGATTTCATGCCCGTCAGCGTGGTTATCCCGACGGTCGTTTCCTCGCCGTGTCCGCTGTTGGCGGAGGAGGGTGCCGATACCGTATTGACCGCAACGGGTATTCAGGTGCCGCGGGATTCGGCCTGGGTTCCGATGCAGATCGACCTGTCGGCGTTCGCGAACGACAAAGGTGATATTCACCTCGGCGCGCTCGAAGCAGCGCTGAATGACTGCGTCAGTCGTGGCGATACGTTGCACGATGAGCACGACTGGCCATCACCGGCAATCCAGTTTGATAGCTGGCTCAATCGCCGACTCGCCGTGACAATTCGTGGCTGGGGCGACCTGGTGCGTCGATGGAAAGCCGATCCCACTGCATTCCAGACGCTTAACGAACTTGAAGATATTGCCAGCTTCATCGCCGGCATAATGAGCGCAAGGTCGAGGGCACTTGCCATGAAGAGTGGCTACTGCCCGGCGGTGGATCTGGAGGGTACGAGCCTTCGTAACAGTGACATGGAAATGCGGCGGCGTTGGCAAAGAGCCGTCGATGACACGGCGCTTCGACACCGCAACCTGATTGCAATGTCCGTTTGGGACGTGTTCCCACAGGGGCAGCCGGCCGATCTGCGCTATTTTGATTTGTTGCCAATCGTGCGCTGCGCGCACTGTCTGTCGTTTCGTCGAGACGTTGATATCAAGCACTGGAATATCAATGAGTTCAGACGCTTCTACGAGCGCGTCAGCGCAATACTCCAGCGCAATGTCGAAGCGGGGCGGATTGCGAAACAGGTGTGAACTAGTATAAGTTCAATGGCCGCTTACCGGAGCAATCGATTGAGGGACCGCATTGCAACCGATAACACCTGATGCTCATGGTATAGCCGTTCTTGCGTTGACGGTCGTTGCGCTTTTCTTATTTACCCGTGACAACATCCCGCTCGAGTCGTCGTCGCTCGTCATACTGACGCTTCTTGTTGCCGGCTTTCAACTTTTTCCTTACGCCAAAGACGGCGAGGTTATTGTCGGGCCAGTCGACTTTTTTGCGGGCACGATCTGCGTGCTGATGATGGTCGGCAAGGCCCTGGAAACGACAGGTGCGTTGCAGCCGCTGGCGACAATTGTTGGCCGGGCATGGTCGACGCGACCGGTGCTGGCGTTGGTAACCACGCTGGTTGCGGGCGCCATCCTGAGTGCGTTCATGAACAATACGCCGATCGTCGTATTACTTATGCCGATCCTGGTCGGCGCATCATTGCGATCGAAGTTTCCGGTGTCAGGCGTCATGTTGCCGATGGGTCTCGCGACCATTATCGGCGGCATGTCGACGACAATCGGCACCTCCACGAACTTGTTGGTCGTCGGTATTTCGCACGACATGGGCATACATGACTTCGCCATGTTTGACTTTGTGTTGCCGGTCGCAATTGTTGGTGGCGTTGGCGTGATTTTCTTGTGGCTGATTGCGCCGCGCCTGATACCGGATCGAACGCCGCCGATGGCCGATACCTCGCCGCGAATTTTCAGCGCACAGCTACACGTGAAGAAGGGCGGCTTTGCCGACGGCAAGTCGCTTTCCGAGGTTCTGGCAAAAGCCGATGGCAACCTTCGTATCGACAAGATTCAGCGTACGGACTCGCTGTTTCTTGCAAAGCTGCCGTCGGTGAAGCTGCAGCCTGGCGACAGGCTGTTTGTCAAAGATTCGCCGGAAAACCTGAAACATTATGAGCAGCTGCTCGGCGCAACGCTGTTCAACATATCCGATATTGAGCACCCGGTCGATGAAGAGACGCCGCTGCAGGCGCAGGGACAGCAGCTCGCGGAAGTTGTGATTACGCGTGGTTCGCCGCTTCATCTGCGCAGCCTGGCGGCGGCGCGATTTAGCGCCAGCTACGGCTTGTTGCCTCTGGCGCTGCATCGTGCGCGCGCACCGAGCTCTCAGGTAACAGGCGACCTGAACCTGATTCGCTTGCGGGCCGGCGACGTACTGCTGGTTCAGGGGTCCAGCGAGGCAATCGCACACCTGAAAGACAGCGGAACGATGCTGGTTCTCGATGGCACGACGACCCTGCCACAGACGCACCACGCTAAACGCGCACTCGCAATCATGGGCGTTGTGGTATTTGCCGCCGCTACCGGCATCGTGCCGATCTCGGTCAGCGCGCTGGTCGGCTTGGGGCTGATGATCCTCACGGGCTGCCTTGGCTGGCGGGACGCGGCGAGCTCGTTGTCGATACCGGTCGTCATGATCATTGTGACTGCCCTCGCGCTGGGTACGGCGCTGAGCGGCACTGGAATGGCGGACTACATCGCCGTCAGTTTTGTCGATGCGGCCTTCGGATTGCCGGCGCCGATGGTATTGAGCGCGTTTCTTCTGCTCATGACAATTATGACCAATATCGTTTCAAATAACGCCGCCGCCGCTATCGGCACGCCCATCGGCATCAGCATTGCGCAGGAGCTGGGCGTTAGCCCCGAGCCCTTTATCCTGGCCGTCTTGTTTGGCGCAAACATGAGCTTTGCGACGCCGTACGGCTACCAGACCAACCTGCTGGTAATGAGCGCGGGCGGATACAAGTTTGCGGACTTCCTGCGAGTCGGGATTCCGCTCACGGTGGTCATGTGGATCGGTTTCTCGCTGGTGCTGCCCATGCTTTATGAGCTCTGACGGCGCGGGCCTGGGGACATCGGTACTTGACGCGGCGAAGTGACGCCAGTAATACTCGGCCGCATGAATGCTCAGATCGCGAACAACTGGTGGTGGCTACCCGCAACAGAGGGGGTGGCTGGCTGACCATAGCTTGAGCAAACAACGACCATAAAACCCATCTCTGCCGTCAACAGAGGTGGGTTTTTTTTTGGCAGAACAGAAGGAACATCGTAGGACCGGCTTCCCCCCATTCGGGCATTGTCCCCGAATGGGGGGACAATGCCCGAATGGGGGGAAGCCGCTAGCCGCGACAAGGAAAAAGCATGCAGGCACCGTTCGACATAGCCGCCGACCTGGACACTCCGGTCTCGGCCTATCTGAAGCTCACGGCGATGCGTCCGCGCTTTCTGCTCGAGAGCGTCGAGGGCGGTGAACGCCTGGCCCGGTATTCGTTTCTTGGTTTCGGCGATGCGGTCGAAGTGCGCATGGATTCGACATCGCTTGCTATCAACGGCGAGTCACACCCGCGTCCGCGAAACCAGCATGACTACCTCGATGCATTGCGACACGCCCTGCAGCTAGCGCCGCGGCCGATGCCCGACGACGATCTGCCGTTCGCCGGCGGGCTCGTCGGCGTCTCGGGCTACGATGTAGTGCGGCTGTTCGAGCGCTTGCCGCACGATACGGAGCCGCAGACCAGTGTACCGGACGCGGCGTTTGTCGCGCCGGCTTCTCTCCTGGTGTTCGACCACCTGACGCGTCGTGTCGCGCTGCTGCATGACGGGCCTGAAGAGGAGCGGCAGCGGCTGCGAGCCCAGGTTATTCAGCAGTTGCGCGGGCCGGTTCCGGCGACGACCGCTGACGTTTCTGTCTCACCTGCCGAAGCGAGCCTTACGGAGAAAGAGTATTCGGAGCGTGTAGACGCGTGCAAGGAACACATCGCAGCCGGCGATATCTACCAGATCGTGCTGTCGGTCTTGTTTCGCGGCAAGACCAACGTGGCGCCGTTCGAGGTTTATCGGGCACTGCGGCTCTTGAATCCATCGCCGTACATGTTCTTTTTTGACTTCGACGATCTCAAGGTCGTGGGCTCGTCGCCCGAAGCGCTGGTCAAACTGAACCACGGACGAGCCTCGTTGAGGCCGATCGCCGGTACGCTGCCGCGAGGCGCAACCCGCGAGGAGGACGTCGCAAATGAGGCGGCGTTGCTGGCAGACCCGAAAGAAGCGGCAGAACATGTGATGCTGGTTGATCTTGCCCGAAATGATCTTGGCCGGGTCGCGAGCGCCGGTTCCGTCAAGGTCGATCCGTATCGGGCTATCGAGCGTTACAGTCACGTCATGCACATCGTGAGTGGCGTGCAGGGCGAGCTCGCCGACGGCTTCGATCAGTTTGACCTGTTTGCGGCAAGCTTTCCGGCCGGCACCCTTGTTGGCGCGCCCAAGGTCAGGGCGATGGAGATCATCGAGGAAATGGAAGAGGTCGGGCGCGGCCTTTACGCTGGTACGGCCGGATACTTCGGGCTCAGCGGCGATATGGACCAGGCGATCACGATTCGGACGCTGGTGTTCTCCGGCGACGAGTACAGTTTTCAGGCCGGTGCCGGTATCGTTGCCGACTCGATACCCGCCAAGGAATACCAGGAAGTGCTGGCCAAAAGCGCCATACTCAGACGCGCCCTCGAGATCGCAGGGGAGGGCTTGTAATGGCAGACCGGCCATCTCCTGAAGCAGTGCGTATGCTGCTCATCGATAATTACGACTCCTTTACCTACAACCTCGTCCAGGCGTTTGCTGCACACGGCGCCAATGTCATGGTTCATCGAAACGATGCCATCGGTGTTGACGAGGCCCTTGCACTTGCGCCAACGCACCTCGTCATATCGCCGGGTCCAGGCCGGCCGGAGGATGCCGGCGTGTCGCTTGCAATGATCGCCGCGTTCGCCGGACGCGTGCCTGTCCTCGGCGTCTGTCTCGGACATCAAAGCATTGTGCAGCATTACGGTGGTGATATCGTCAGGGCGGATCGCCTGATGCACGGGAAGACTTCCATGGTCCGGCACGACGGCATAAGACAGAAGCTGTCGAAGGGGTGCAGTTCCATCCCGAGAGCGTGCTGACACCTGAGGGTGACCGACTGATGCTCAACTTCATGCGAACGGATGGCCAACTGCAAGACGATGGGGATGACAATCGATGACAGGTGAGCGATGAACAAGGAATACAGCCTTCTCCTCGACAGCTTGCTCGATGGCCATACGCTAACGGAACAGCAGGCCTACGACCTGATGTACAAGCTTGCCGAGGGAGAGTTGCCGTCGGCACTTGCCGGAGCATTACTTGCGGGCTTGCGTGCCAAAGGCGAAACGGCAGAGGAAATCCGTGGTTTTGCCAGGGCGATGCGCGAGCTTGCCGTGCATCCGCGAATACCGGAGGGCGCACCCACGGTCGACACCGTGGGCACCGGCGGCGATGGATCCGGCAGCCTGAATCTCTCGACCGGCACGGGGCTGCTGGCGGCGGCGTGCGGCTCTCGCGTCGTAAAACATGGCAATCGTTCGGTTTCCAGCCGCTCCGGCAGCGCGGACATGCTCGAGTGCCTCGGCATGCCGCTGCCACTGCTGGAAGAAGACGCCGTGCGTTGCCTGGAAGCAACGAACTTCACGTTTCTGTTTGCGCCGGCGTACCACCCGGCGATGAAAGCGGTCGTGCCTATTCGAGGCGCCCTCGCGGTGCGGACCGTGTTCAATGTGCTGGGGCCATTGACCAACCCGGCCACTCCGCCGTTCCAGCTGATCGGTGCCTATAGCAAGGATGTCGCGAAGTTAATGGCGGAAGCGCTGGCCGGCATGGCGCTGGAGCGCGCGTTTGTGGTCCATGGCGAACCGGGCTGGGACGAAGCGACGCCGGCGGGCGATTTCTGGCTGTATGACGTGCGTCCCGGAGTCGTGACGGAGACCCTGCGAACGCCCGAAGATTACGGTCTCGTTCGATGCAAGCCGGATGAACTCGAGGGCGGTGATGCCGAACACAATGCGCAGGAACTGCGCCGGGTCTTTACCGGAGAAGACAAGGGCGCCCACCGGGACGCGTTGCTGATGGGAACGTCACTGGTGCTCGAGGTGCAGGGCGAAGCGGAAGATTCGCTTGACGGTGTGAGACTGGCTGCCGCTGCAATCGACGACGGCCGCGCCGAACGCTTTCTCGAGAAAATGGCCGAGCATTTCCAGCGCCGATGAGTGATTTTCTGAAAACCATGGCCGCCAACAGTGCTGCGCGAGCCGCCACCGTGTCGCCGCACTTTTCGTCAGCGGACTTCGAATTGCCTGTCGTTCCGCTGGCGCCGAAAAGCTTCGACGTGATCGCAGAAATTAAAGAGCGGTCGCCCGTAGAGGGCGTACTCAGATCGGGCGATAACGATCGCGTCAGTCGGGCACAGACGTACGCGGCAGCTGGCTCGCTCGCGATCTCGGTTCTGACCGAGCCGAGCCGCTTCGACGGGGACATTGCTCATCTGACTGAAGTTGCGGCCGCGGTGCCGGGCACGCCGGTTATGCGTAAGGATTTCCTGGTGGAACCCGTGCAGGTGCATGAAGCTCGCAAGGCAGGCGCGAGCGGCGTACTGCTGATTGCGACAATGCTATCCGACCGTAAGCTACGCGAGATGCTGGACGCCGCATGGCAACATGGCATGTTCGTTCTGCTCGAGACTTTTGACAAAGACGACCTCGCCCGATCGTCGACGCTGTTGAAGAACGCGAATGACGTTGACCGTGCGCAATCGGGCCAGCTACTGATCGGTGTAAATACCCGCAACCTTCGGACGCTCGAGGTCGACAGCGAGCGGCTGAAGAATCTCGCGCCGCTGCTTCCCGCAGTGCGCTGCGTTGCCGAGAGTGGCCTTGCGGTCGCCGCCGATGCGGCGACTGTTGCGAGCTACGGCTATCGCGCAGCGCTCGTTGGAACAGCGCTGATGCGCAGCGATGATCCGGCATCACTAATTGCCGCGATGCGAGAGGCTGGTAGCGAGAGGATTGCCGCATGAGCGTTCTCGTAAAAGTCTGCGGTTTGCGTGAGAAACGACATGTTGCTGATGCGGTCGAGGCCGGTGCCGGTGCGGTCGGTTTCGTGTTCGCCAACTCGCCGCGAAAGATTGCGCCTGCCGCGGCGCGCTCGATCAGCGATTTCGTGCCGCCTGATGTCAAGCGCGTTGCGGTCATGTTGCACCCGGCGAATGATGACTGGCTTGCCGTACTCGAGCAGTTTGACCCGGATGTGCTGCAGACGGACGCCGAAGACCTTGATGGCCTCGACATACCGGCACACGTCGAGCGCTGGCCCGTTTTCAGAGAGGGTGGCTCGCAACCCGATACCGCGGCGACCTATGTCTATGAAGGACTGAAGAGCGGTCGGGGTGAGACCGTAGACTGGTCTGTCGCGGCGGGCCTCGCCAGGCAGGGCCGCATGATTCTTGCCGGCGGCTTGAGTCCGGACAACGTCGGCGCCGCGATACGAGCGGTAAGGCCGTTCGGCGTTGACGCGTCCAGCGCTCTGGAGTCTTCGCCCGGCAACAAGGAATCACGACTGATAAGAGAGTTCATTAATGCGGCGACTGCCGCGGAGACCAATCTATGAGTGCATTGCTGCAAGCCGATGAGGCATCAGCGCTTCTCGAGGCGGCGATACGAGGCGACCTGCCCGACGAGCGCGGCCGCTTCGGACCATTTGGCGGTCGCTACGTGCCGGAAACGCTGGTGCCCGCGTTCGAGCGACTGGAAAAAGGTGTGCATGAGCACCTGCACGAGCCCTCGTTTCGGGCGGAGTTTCAAAGGGAGCTGCATGAGTGGGTCGGACGACCGACGGCGCTTTCCTACGCACCGCGACTTAGCGAGAGCTGGGGCGCGGAGGTCTGGCTGAAGCGCGAGGATCTGGCGCACACAGGCGCGCACAAAATCAATAATGCAATCGGCCAGGCGATTCTTGCGAAGCGGCTTGGCGCGAAGCGCGTCATCGCGGAAACGGGCGCCGGTCAGCACGGCGTGGCGTCGGCCGCGGCATGTGCTCGCGTCGGACTGCCATGCACCGTTTACATGGGCGCGGTCGACATGGAGCGGCAGTCGCCCAATGTCGATCGCATGCGCCGGCTCGGCGCAGAGGTCGTTGCCGTGGAGTCGGGCGACAAGACGCTGCGAGCGGCGATTGACGAGGCCTTGAGGACCTGGGTGACGGATCCGGAAGGCATCTATTACCTGCTGGGCTCCGCAGTCGGCGCGCATCCTTATCCGTACCTCGTGCGCGAATTGCAGTCGGTTATCGGACAGGAGGCGCGGCAGCAGATGATTGACCTTGCAGGCGGCCTGCCGGACGTGGCGTTCGCCTGCGTCGGCGGCGGCTCGAACGCCATTGGTCTGTTCTATCCTTTGCTGGGCGATGACATCGAGCTGATCGGTGTCGAAGCCGGCGGTACGGGCAATGGCCTCGGGCAGAATGCGGCGACGCTCGCAACCGGGACACCCGGTGTCCTGCAGGGCTCGTACACCATCATTCTGCAGGACCAGGACGGACAGGTGCAGGAAACGCATTCCATCTCGGCCGGTCTGGACTATTCCGGCGTCGGTCCGGAGCATGCCTTGCTGCAGGCGACGGGTCGGGTGCAGTATATTTCCGCCACGGACGACGAGGCGCTCGAGGCGCTGGAAGAGCTTTGTGCGAGCGAAGGAATTTTGACAGCACTGGAAACATCGCACGCATTCGCCGCGGCGCGTGACTATGCGGCGCAGAAACCCGGCAGCCGGATACTCATCGGCAATTCAGGTCGAGGCGACAAGGATATGCCGACACTGACCAAATACCCGGCGAGGACTCGAAGTCATGCAGGCGCATGAACGCATCGCCGCAGCGATTGACGCTGCGACGCAATCCGGCAGGCCCGGCCTCATACCGTTTATCACGGCCGGATATCCTGACCCGCAGAGATTTGTGGAAACGCTGAAGTCGATCGCATCGGTCGGCGACGTCGTCGAACTCGGCATCCCGTTTTCCGATCCGATGGCGGACGGCATGACGATCCAGCGTTCGAGCTTCGAGGCTCTGCAGAAGGGTGTCAGCCTGAAGTGGATCTTCGAACAGCTTGACACGGTCAGCGGTGAGATCGAGGCGCCGTTGGTGATGATGTCCTACCTCAACCCACTGCTGGCATTCGGTTATGAGGCGCTTGCGGAGCGGGCGCTTGCGGCGGGTGTCTGCGGCTTTATCGTGCCGGACCTGCCGTTCGAGGAGAGCGAAGAAATTCGGACTGCGCTGGAGGCCAGGGGGCTCGGGCTCATTCAGCTGGTAACGCCAGCGACGCCGACCCGGCGATTGCAAACACTGTGCGATGCGTCGCGAGGCTTCGTCTACGCGGTCACCATCACCGGTATTACCGGCGGCGACGCCGGTCTCCCCGAAGACCTGACCGATTACCTCGACAAGGTCGCGGCGCTGTCGTCGCTTCCCGTATGCGCCGGTTTCGGTATTCGATCTCGCGACGATGTTGCCGCGGTTGGAAAGCATGCCGCGGGCGCGATCGTCGGCTCCGCACTGGTAGAAGTCCTGGAGCGTGGTGAAGATCCACAGCCGTATTTGCGGTCACTGATTGGCCAATGAAAAAGCTGACGTCGGCAGAGTCGCTGATCACGATCAACCATTACAAGAATCTGCTCGCGGCCGAAGGAATCAGGACGCAGATTCGTAATCAGCATCTCGGCTCGATCCTGGGTGAAATGCCTTTTGTAGAGACATGGCCGCAACTCTGGGTCGTCAATGATCTCGACTTCGATCGTGCGACGCAGCTCATCACGTCGGTGGAGTCCGAGAGTCCTACCGCGCCCTGGCGATGCAAGAAGTGCGGCGAAGAGAATGAAGGTCAGTTCGCGGCGTGCTGGAATTGCAGTACGCCGGTTGAGTCGTAACACCTCCCACCCCCACACAATATCGAACCGGCAGCCAGCCGACATAATTGCTGGCGGACTGCTTCGCTCCCGTCGAACCCGGTCGACGGGTGCTCGCTTTATGTCTCGCCATCAAATATCTCGTCCGCCTGCCTGGCGCGGCACGGCGGCACAGTGGCGGCGGGCGCGGGGATCTTTCACAAAGCGAGTTTGCGAACCTCGGTCCCGCTTGACGGGAGCACTGTCCGAGCGACTGAGAGATCCCCGCGATCGACGCCGCGTTGGGAGGGTGGGTGTCTGGGGATCGGGCGCTACGGCATGCCGCGAGCGAGCAGGCCGGTGCCGGCGATCTCACTGCGCAGGATCGCCGAAACATTCTCCGGCCGCATCGGTTTGCTGATCAGGAATCCCTGCGCGAGGTCGCAGTTGCAGCTTTTCAGGAACTCGAGCTGGGTCATGGTTTCGACGCCTTCGGCGGCTACTTCGATATCGAGGCCCTGCGCCATGGCGATGGCCGCGCGAACGATGCGTTGATGACTGTTGTTGTCTTCAATATCGGAAATCAACGATTGGTCAAGAACGAAGCTGTCGACAAAGCCTTTGTCGAGTGACTCGAACGACACCTCACGCGTACCGAAATTATCGAGTGAGATTCGTACGCCGAGTTTTCTCAAAGCACGCAAGGTTTCGAGCTCGTCGGTACGCTTGTAGACAATGTCGCCGTCGCTGATCTCGAGCTCGATACAGCCGGGATCAAGCATCGTATCGGAGAGTGATTCTGAAACCGCCTGAACCAGCCGGCTGTGCATAAGCTGTTGCGACGACAGATTGATCGCGATGGAGAGGTCGGGCAATTCGAAGTGACGCTGCCAGGCGGCAAGCTGCCGGAAGGCCGTGGCAATCACCCATTCGCCTGCCGAATGAATAAGACCGCTGCTTTCCAGAATTGGCAGGAAGCGCGGGGGCGACAGCAGACCGAAACGCGGGTGCTGCCAACGCAGTAAGGCTTCCAGGCCGATGAGACGACCGCTTGCGACGTCGATGCGTGGCTGGTAGTGCAGCACGAACTCTTTGCGCAGTAGCGCATGCCGCAATCCTACTTCGAGCTCTTCGCGCTGCGCGAGCTTGGCGTTGAGCGCAGGGGAGTAGTACTGGAAGCGGTCGCCGCCGCGTTTCTTTGCCTCGTACATCGCGATGTCTGCCGCCTTGATCAGGCGCTTGGCGTTGTCACCGGACTCCGGGTACATCGCGATGCCGATACTTGGCGTCACATATACTTCGCTGTCGTCGATTTCATACTTTTCGGACAACACCAGCATCAGCTTTTGCGCGGCCGCAGCCGCGTTGCTGGATTCGCCAAAGTCCTCGAGACAGGCGAGGAATTCGTCGCCGCCCCAACGGCCGGTAAAGTCACCGATTCGCAGATTGCTCGTAAGGCGATTGGCAACTTCGCGAAGTAGCTGGTCGCCAGTGTCGTGCCCCAGCGTATCGTTGACGGACTTGAATCGGTCGAGGTCAATGAACAGAACCGCGAGTGGCGCGGACTTGCGTTGGCTTCGTCCGATAGCGCGCGCCAGCTGTTCCGTGAAAAGGCTGCGATTGGCGAGACCGGTGAGCTCGTCGAACTGTGCGCGTTTTTCCAGCTCGGACGTTTTGCGAGTGAGCTCCGTAATGTCGCGGAACGTGATAACGCCACCGATGAGTTCGCGATTACCGTCGAACAGCCCCTGTCCGTTTACGCTGAGCACGACATCGGACTGCTCCGGCCTGCGGTAAATGGCGACCTGCCCAGCGAATTTCTCACCGTTGCGCGCGCGCACCAGCGGTAAGTCTGCAGAGTTACGGTAAGTGTTCCCTTCGTCGTCGACGCAGCAAAACGACTGTGCCCAGGTGGCGTCAGGCTGTGATCGCGGTCCGAGGCCGAGAATACTCCTCGCGGCCGGGTTGATTTCGAGCACATGGCCCGCGCCGTCTACAACAATTACGCCATCATTTATGTCCCTGAGAATGGACAGTACGGTCATGTCGGTTTCGGACAACCTGCGCTGCAGATGACCGCGCCGCACTGCGTGATCGAAAATCGTGTCCTGATCTTCGACGGTGATATCGTCGACACAGACATAGGCTTCGGCGCCGGCCCTTATCGCGGCAATGCCGCGGTGTTCATGGTCTTTCTGCGTAAGTGCTACGACCGGGTACGGCTTGAGTGACTGAATGACGCTGTTGAGAGACTGTCCCGATTGCGCGATCGTCGGCCCAATCTCGAGAAGAACAATGTCGACGATAAAGGCGGCGTCCTCGGGCAATTTCAAGGCGGTGCTGCGGGTTAGCATCGTGCAGCACGGCAGCGTCTGCAGCTGGCTGAGATAGTCAGCGGCAAATTCGCCTCGGCCCAGGTAAAGAATTGAGTGACCCGACATCAAAAAACCGAAATCGCCGGTGGCAACTTGCCCGTGGTTTCATCAAATCCTGCTGAAAACGGGCAAGCAACTGTAGGTGCCATATTTTGTTTTCGTTCTTCGGTTTCGCCGGGTGACGGCTACGCGTGTGACGAGCCAGTCGCATAATACCAGAATAGCCAGAGATGACAGTCGCTGGGGACATTTTTTTGTCGACATCGGCCGTCTCTTTTCAAACCATTGCCGCTGCAACGGCATCCAAAGGTCACGATAAAGGGAGAAAAAGCACTTGGCAGCGCTTTTGACCGCGAAATGCAGCGACTATAGTCGGGACATGGTGATAACCGCTAGAGACACAGTCGCTGGTGAAGCGGGCTGGATCGAGCAGGCGCAGCGGTCTGACCGCCAGGCTTTCGAGTCCCTCTATCGGATGCACGTGGACAAGGTCTACGGCCTGTGTTTGAGGATGACGGGAAATGTCAGTGAAGCGGAAGACTGTACGCAGGACGCATTCATCCAGGCCTGGAACAAGATCGGTATGTTCCGTGGCGACAGCGCTTTCGCGACGTGGCTGCATCGCATTGCCGTCAACACGGTGCTCGGGCGATTCCGGTCCAACAAACGAGAGCAGGACAGGATCCAGGCTGTTTCTGACACCGAAACCAACTCGTTTGTTGCCGACGATACTGGCGAGCTGCGAGACCTGTCGGACGCGATTAACCGACTTCCGTCGGGCGCTCGGCACGTGTTTCTCCTGCATGCCGTGTACGGCTACAGCCACGATGAGACCGGCAGCATGCTGGGAATCGCGACGGGTACCAGCAAGGCGCAGTATCACCGTGCGCGCAGGCTGCTTTGCCAACAACTTGATGACCATGGATATGAACCATGACCGACACGAATGACGACAAACTGATGGCGGCAGCCGGTCGGCTCGCCACCGAAGTGGCGCCGGAGAGAGACCTCTGGCCGGGCATCGCCGAGGCTATCAATACGCCACGACGCCGGCGTTGGACGCCGATGCTGGCGCAGGCAGCAGCGATTGTTCTGTTGATCGGCGCTTCGTCGGCGGTGACCTACGTGACGGTCAAGGGGCAGCAGCAGCCGGTCATGCAGGTATCGCCCGAGCTCCTGTTCGAACAGACGGCGTTCGGTGGCCGTTACAACCTCGGCCCTGGTTTTCAGGATGCCCGTGCCGGGCTTGCTGCGCAGCTGGACGTCGAACTCGCGAAGCTCTCACCGGAGTCGCGGGCCGAGGTCGAGGAAAACCTCAAACTCGTCAACCAGGCGATCTTTGATATTAACCAGGCCCTTGCCGAAGAGCCTGATAACACGTTACTGCAGGCCAAGCTGTTGATGGCGTATCGAGAAGAACTTTCGGTGCTGCGTCGAGTGAGTGGCCTGACCCGAAACGTCATGATGAGGAACGACATCTAGTTGGTGCTTATGCCAAGCGGTGTTTGAGAGAGAACGATGATGAAAAAGATTAGCGTAATTATTCTGGGTTTGCTCCTGGTTTCAGCGGCCGCGGCCGAAGAGGTCGACAGGACGCTCGACGCAGCACCCGATGGCCAGGTTGATATTTCCAACATCGCGGGCTCGATTACCGTAAAAGGCTGGTCGCGAGACCAGGTGGAGGTAACCGGCACCCTGGGTAAGAAAGTCGAGGAACTGGTATTCGAGCGTGACGGCGACACGGTCACGATCAAGGTTAAGGTGCCAAAGAGGAGCGGCCGCGGCATCGACAGCGATCTGTACATTAGCGTTCCGCAAAACAGCTCCATCGATGTCAGCGCCGTCAGCGCCGATATCGATGTCAGCGACGTGAAGGGCGAACAGGAACTGAACACGGTCAGCGGCGATGTCACGACCGAGGCGGCCGGAGAGGACGTCGCGGCCGAATCGGTTAGCGGCGACGTTGAAGTCCGCGGCGAGAACAAAGACTGTGAGACGGAGGCCAACACCGTGTCCGGAGACGTGACATTGTTTCGGGTTGCTGGTGAAGTGAATGCCGAGTCGGTAAGCGGCGACGTTATCGTCGACGAAGGTTCGTTCAACCGGGTCGACCTGAGTACGGTCAACGGCGAGCTGATATTCCAGTCAGCGCTGCGCAAAGACGGCAAGCTTTCCGCCGAGACCGTTAACGGCGATGTCGACGTCGAATTCGTGGGCGATGTTTCCGCCAAAATCGACGTCAGCACCTTCAACGGCCGCATCAGGAACTGCTTCGGGCCGGACGCGACGCGAACCAGCAAATATACGCCGGGCTGGGGCCTCAATTTTACAGAGGGCGACGGGGACGGTCGGGTGGAGATTTCGACAATGAACGGCGGGGTCAATTTGTGCCGTAAATAACGGCGGCCAGGCGAAAGAAAAATCGGGGTCGAACCGAGGTTTTGCTGAAACTTCGGTTCGACCCCGGTTCTTTTGGGCTGGCGCTTCGCCCGCCGAAGCTTGAATACGACCAAACCGGGCCCAGTTTGGTACCCTTACCGGCTGGATATAGCGCCCTGCCCACTGAAGGCTTTGAAATGAGCAAAATAACCAAGATTCTTGGCTTGCTGATCGTTGCACTCGTCGCCCTGTTCATTGTTGGCGCGGTGTACTTTTCGCTGTTTTTCGACGCCAATGATTTTCGCGAGGATATTTCCGGTGCCGTGGCCAAAAACACAGGGCGGGAACTCGTTATCGAGGGTGACGTTTCCCTGTCGCTGTTTCCTTGGTTCGCCATAGAAGTCGGGCCTACGACGCTTGGCAATGCGCCGGGCTTCGGCGACGAACCGTTTGCGAAGTTCGACAGGGCGAAGCTCAGCATCCGGCTTCTGCCAATGCTGCTCAGCCGCGAAATCGCTGTAGATACCGCGGAACTCGAGGCTTTGACGCTCAATCTCGCCGTCAATACCCGAGGTGCCAATAACTGGGACGACCTTGCGGCGGGTGGGGATGAGCCCGAAGCGGACGCCGAAGCCGAAGCCGGAACCGGTGCCGCGATCGAGATTTCGGGGGTCGACGTCAGCGACACGACGATTACCTACAGCGATAAACAGTCGGGCGATACCTTTGTCCTCAGCGGCATGACCATGCAGCTCGGGCGCGTGTCGGACGACGGGCGACCGGTCCCCGCAAAGGGTTCGTTTTCTTTCGACATGCAGCCGGCGGCAATCAGCGGCAACATCGACCTGGATACCGTGGCATCGTTCGACATGGACGAAGGCCTGGTGACTTTCGATGGCCTGACGATCGCCGGCGTCATCGAGGGCATCGCGAATTCGCCGACGCGGCTGAACTTCGAGACCGACGGAATCGAGGTACAAACGAAGGACCAGCGCGTATCGCTCCAGCCGCTCGAGCTGACGGTGCTGGGCATCGATATGCAGGCAGACGTAGAGCCGTTTTCGTACGCGGATGCCGTTCAACCAAGCGCCTCGCTCAAGGTCGACGCGTTCTCGCCAAAAAGCCTGATGACTCTGATGGATATCGAAGTGCCGGAGACGGCCGATCCGTCCGCCCTCAGCCGGGTCATCGTCGACGCGAAGCTGGCCGTCAAAACAAACGTCATCGAGCTCAACGACGTTACGATCAAGCTGGATGACACGACGCTCAAAGGCAAGCTTTCGGTGCCCCGGACGGAAGCCGGCGGCTACCGATTCGATCTCAGCGCCGACCAGATTGACCTGGCGCGCTACATGGCACCCAGCGACGCCGCGGCAGAGGATGACGCCAGCGAGGTCGTGCCGGTGGAGATTCCCGCGGACCTTATTCGCCCGCTGAATGCGCGCGGCGATTTCCGCATAGCACTGGCTTCGCTGGGCGCAATGCATTTCGAAAACGTGGTGCTGGGACTGAACGCTGCCAACGGCCGTCTGCGCATGCATCCGATAAGCTCCGAGCTGTTCGGCGGCCGTTACAACGGTGATGTGAGTATCAATGCCGCGGCATCGGTGCCGGTGCTTTCCGTTGACGAGAAGATCGAGAACGTCAACATGGCGGACCTCGCGAAAGCGATGTTCAAGCAGGAAAACGTCACCGGAACCATAAGCGGTGCATTCAAGCTGAGCGGACGTGGCAATGACATGGCGTCGGTCCAGCAAAGCCTCGCCGGCAACATGTCGTTCGAGCTCCGCGACGGCGCGTACGAAGGCACGGACATCTGGTACGAGTTGCGGCGTGCCCGCGCGCTCCTGAAAGGTGGCGAGCCGCCGACGCCCGAGCTCCCGGCGCGCACGCGATTCAGTTCGGTCAGTGCGACGGGCGTCGTGACGGATGGCGTCATGCGCAATAACGACCTGCTCGCGGAGCTGCCGTTCATGCGACTCAATGGCAGTGGCACGGTGGATCTCCCCGCGGCAACCCTGGACTACAACCTGACGGCACGGGTACTGGAGCGCCCGGACACTCTGGACGGTGTCACCGAGGAGGAGCTCGAGGACTTCACGGAGGCGGTTATCCCCCTGAAGATCACGGGCCCGTTGGCCTCGCCCAGCGTCAAACCCGACATCGAAAAGCTGGTCAAGAAGCAGGTCGAGAAAGAGATCAAGGACAAGCTGTTTGACGCCCTGCTGGGTGGCGACAAGAAAGCACCGCCCGCCGAGGGTGCGGCGGAGGATGTTCCCGCCGAGGGCGAGCCCGAAGAAGATGTCGAAGACAAGCTCAAGAACAAGCTGAAGGACCTGTTCGACTGATGCGGCTCGCCGCCCTGTCCATATTGGCCGCGATATCGATGGCAGGCACGGCCGCCGCCGCCGAACTGCGCGACATCGACGTCGAGCACTCGAAGGGCCGATACACTGTCTATTCGGTCGTCTGGTTCGACGCTACCGTGGAGCAGGTCTTCGAAGTATTCCGACAGTGGGACCTGTCGACGAAGTTTTCCAGCGCGATCGTGGAGTCCCGCGACATCGAGGCGGACGAACACGGTCGACCGCAGTATTTCGTGCGCAACCAGGGTTGCCTGCTGTTCTTTTGCAAGTCCTTCGTGCGGCAGGGATACGTCGAACTCGAAGTCAATCGGGAGCTGCGAGCGTATGCTGACCCCGAGATCAGTGATTTCCGCCTGAGCAACGAGACCTGGACCTTCGCCCGCGAAGACAGCGGCACCACTGTTTCCTACCATCTGGAAATGGAGCCCAAGTTCTGGGTTCCGCCCGGCATCGGGCCGTTCTTGATCAAGCGCAAGTTCAGGAACAACGGCGGTGAGGCCATCGACCGGATCGAGGCGATCGCGCAGGACATCCCGACCGCGCAGGTCAGCACGCTTGACTGACTTCTCGGATCGACTGCTCGAGTGGTTCGATGCACACGGGCGCAAGGATCTGCCCTGGCAACAGGGGAAGGATGCGTATCGAATCTGGGTATCGGAAATCATGCTGCAACAAACGCAGGTGCAGACCGTGATTCCGTACTTCGAGCGTTTCATGAAGAGTTTCCCAACGATAGGGGTACTGGCTGACGCCCGGCTGGACGACGTGCTGCATCACTGGTCCGGTCTTGGCTACTATGCGCGCGCAAGAAATCTTCATCGGGCGGCGAAGGCCGTCATGGCAGATCACTGCGGCGAGTTTCCCGCCAGCATCGAAGACGTAATGGCGTTGCCGGGGATCGGCAGATCGACGGCGGGTGCGATCTTGTCGCTTGCGGCGGATCAGCGACACTCGATTCTCGATGGCAATGTGAAGCGAGTGCTCACGCGTCACGAGGCGATTGGCGGCTGGCCGGGAAAAACAGCGGTGGCGAAACAGCTGTGGGACCTGGCGGAATGCCGCACGCCCGACGAGAACGTCGGCGCCTACACACAGGCGATCATGGATCTCGGCGCCACGCTCTGCACGCGCAGCAGTCCTGACTGCGAGCGCTGCCCGGTGAACGGTGACTGCAAAGCCTACGCGGCGAATGCGGTCGCCGAGTACCCTGGCCGAAGACCTAAGAAACAGAAGCCGCTCAGGACGACAACCATGCTCATCGCGAAGCAGGATGGCGGCGTCTACCTGGAACGACGGCCCGAGGCCGGCATATGGGGCGGGCTATGGAGCCTGCCGGAGCTGGGCGATCGAAGCGTCGAAGCCTGGTGCCGCGACGAGCTGGACACGGCCCTCGTCACGACCGAGCCCTGGAACACACTCCGGCACAGCTTCAGCCACTACGATCTCGATATTCGGCCGATACTGGTGCGCGTGGACGCGCCTTTGAGTAGAGTAGCCGACAGCGATAGCAAGACCTGGTACCGGCTCGACGATCCGCCGCCCGGCGGAATGGCGGCCCCGGTCAGGAAATTAATCGAACAACTTAAGAAGAGTAGCGATGTCACGCACAATTAACTGTGTCATGTTGGGAGAAGGGGCGGAGGGCCTCGACTATGCGCCGTACCCGGGCGAACTGGGACAGCGCATCTATGACAATGTTTCGAAAGAGGCCTGGCAACGCTGGTTGAGCCATCAGACCATGCTGATTAACGAGTACCGCCTCACGCCGATTGAGCCCGACGCGCGCAAGTTTCTGGAAACGGAGATGGAGAAGTTCTTCTTCGGTGAGGGCTCCGCAGCGCCCAAAGAATACGTCCCGCCCAGCTAACGGGGACATTCTGCTTTTTTTTAAAAAAGCAGAATGTCCCCGTTACGCTACGTGCGCACGCAGTACTGCACGCTGAACAGCCGGTCCGCGTCCGTCCACACTCTTTCGACGTTGAACCCGGCCTCGCGTGCCATTTCGGCAAACCCTTTAAGCGTGTATTTGTGTGAGTACTCGGTGAGGATGGTCTCACCATCTTCCAGTTCGATTTCCGTGTCGCCCACCTCGACGGTCTGCTCCGCCTGGCTGATCAACTCGATCACAACGCGACCCTCATCCTCATCGTAAATGGCGCTGTGTTCGAACGAGTCGAGGTCGAAGTTAGCGCCGTAGCTTTTGTTCAGGTGTCGCAGCATGTTGAGATTGAACTCTGCGGTGACACCGGCCGAGTCGTTGTAGGCACGGTCGATCACCTCCGGGTCCTTCTGCAGGTCAACGCCGATCAGTAGCGCGCCTCCCTCGCCAGCCTCTTCATACATGACCCGCAGTAGATCCATCGCCACGCCGTGCTCGAAGTTGCCGATGGTGGATCCCGGGAAATAAACGACGTTCTTTACCGGCATGATCGCCGGCATCGGCAGCGAAAAAGTCTTCGTAAAGTCGGCGACCACCGGCCGCACGTCGAGGCCTGGAAATTCGGAGCGCAGCTTTAGCGCCGAGGCATACAGATGTTCCTCGGAGATATCGACCGGCACGTAGGCGGCAAGCTCATCGAGGTTCTCCAGCAGAACGCGGGTCTTGAGGCTGGAGCCGCTGCCGAACTCGATCAGGCTCGCCGTCTCGCCAATCAGCTCGGCCATCTCGTCGACGTTCGCCTGCATGATCTCGAGTTCGGCGTCCGTCAGGTAATACTCGGGCAGCTCCGTGATCTTGTCGAACAGCCGCGAGCCCCGCTCATCGTAAAAATATTTCGGCGAGATGGTCTTCTGAGACTGGCTGAGCCCCTCGACGATCTCCCGCATTTCACTCGTCATTATTCGTTGCCGTCCTTTGCCAGCCGGAATCCGAGGAATTGCCAGCGTGCGTCGGGGTAAAAAAAGCTGCGGTAGCTTGCCCGCACGTGGTCGGCCGACGTCACGCAGGAGCCGCCGCGCACGGTCATCTGGTTACACATGAATTTGCCGTTGTATTCGCCCAGAGAACCCGCCAGCGGCCTGAACCCGGGGTAGGGCGCATACGAAGACGAGGTCCATTCCCAGACATCACCAAACAACTGCGAGCCGCCGTCTGGTACCGGGTGCCAGAAGCCGGCATCGAGCAAATTCCCGGCAACAGCTTTCTCACTAGCGGCGAGCTCCCATTCGAACTCGGTCGGCAGGCGAGCGCCTGCCCACCGCGCAAACGCATCAGCCTCGTAATAGCTGACGTGGCAGACGGGCGCGCTGTCGACAATCTCGCGGGTGCCGCCGAGCGTGAATTCGGTTTCGAGTGACTCATCCCAATACAATGGCCGTTGCCAGCCATGTTCCTGTAAAACCGCCCAACCATCCGACAGCCAGAGCTCCGACGTCGAATAGCCGCCGTCTTTGATGAATTCACGGTACTCGGCGTTTGTGACGAGACGATTACCAATTTGATGCGCATGCAGCAGGGCGTCATGACGCGGCGTTTCATTGTCGAAGCGGAAACCGCCACCGTCCATGCCGACGCGATGAATACCGCTGGCGCCATCGGAATAGCTGTACGTCGACGGTGGAGCGTCAGCGGGTACGGGCAGCGATGCCCGCACGGCGGGCTGCAGCGGATTGCAGGAAAAAACGTGTTTGATATCGGTCAGCAACAGCTCCTGGTGCTGCTGCTCATGATTAAGACCGAGCGTCGTCACCTGACCGACCTTCTCGTCGTCGCCGCGCGTCTGCAGCAGCTGCAGCATCGCCGCGTCCACGTAGGAGCGATAGTCGAGAACCCCGGCCAGCGTGGGGCGCGACAGCAAGCCGCGCTTCGGTCGCGCGTGCATGGTGCCGGCGGTGTAGTAGTAGCTGTTGAACAGGTAATGATACTGGTCGTCGTAGCGTGTGTAGTTCTCGAGATGTGGCTCCAGCACGAAGCGTTCGAAGAACCAGGTGACATGCGCCAGATGCCATTTCGTCGGGCTGACGTCGGGCATCGACTGCACGACGGTATCCTCGGGCTGCAGGTCGGCGATTAGGGACAGGGTTAGGCCGCGAACGCTTTGATAGCGATCGGATAACAGGTCGGTCAATTCAGGCCGGGCGGATAGCATTTATTGTTTTAACGGTAGCTCTGTCTTCTTTTGTACGGTGCGAATAGCAACGCTCGAGTTGACCCGGGCGACGCCCGGCAGGCGGGTGAGCGCGTCCCTGTGCAGCCGCTCGAAATCGGCCATGTCGGATACTACGACCCGCAACAGGTAGTCGAATTCCCCCGTCATTAGATAACACTCCATGACTTCAGGAATATTACGGACCGCGTCTTCGAACGCCGCGAGTTCGCTCTCTTCCTCGCGGTGCAGGCCGATTTGCACAAATACGTTGCCGGAAAGGCCAACCTTGCCCTGGCTGACCAGGGCCGCGTAGCGATCTATGATGCCAGATTCCTCGAGTGCCCGTACCCGGCGCAAACAGGCAGACTCCGAAAGGCTGACCAGACCGGCCAGCTGGACGTTGCTGATGCGACCGTCCCTTTGCAGGGCATCGAGGATCAATTTGTCGTATCTATCGAGCTTCATCGCAGAATCCTGCGTCAAAAATAATAATAGCCGCAGAAACTGCCATACCTGGCCCGTTTTGTCATCAACATTGCAAGCGCGTGCCGCGCGAACTGGCTACCTTACCCTCAGTAGCTCAACGGTTTCAGGTCTGGAGAGAGCCTATGAAAATCGGAGTGCCAAAAGAGATCAAGACGCTCGAATTTCGAGTCGGCATGACCGCCGCGGGCGTCCATGAAGTAGTCGACGATGCCCACGAAGTCTTCGTCGAAACGAACGCCGGAGCCGGCATCGGTGTCATGGATGCGGATTACGAGTCCGCCGGTGCCACCGTGCTGGCCGAGGCAAAAGACGTCTTCGACGCCGCGGAGATGATCGTGAAGGTCAAGGAACCGCAGCCGCAGGAATGCGCGATGCTGCGTGAAAACCAGTTCCTGTTTACCTACCTGCATCTTGCCGCCGACCCCGAGCAGACCAAGGCGCTCGTCGATTCAGGTACCACGGCGATTGCCTATGAGACCGTTACGGCCGACGATGGCTCGTTGCCGTTGTTGACACCGATGTCGGAGGTTGCCGGCCGACTGTCGATACAGGCCGGTGCGTTTGCGTTGCAGAAGGCCAACGGCGGCCGCGGCATATTGCTCGGCGGTGTGCCCGGCGTCAGGCCGGCCAAGGTGCTGGTCGTCGGTGGCGGTGTTGCGGGAGCGAATGCCGCTGACATGGCGGTCGGACTCGGCGCAGCCGTCACGATCCTCGACCGTTCCTTGCCGCGCCTGCGGGAGCTCGACGACATCTGGGGCGGGCGTGTTCGCACCGTCTACTCGACCAAGCACATCATCGACGAACTCAGCGCGGAATCCGACCTGATCATCGGCGCCGTGCTGGTTGCCGGCGCGGCTGCG
>CAMYMR010000044.1 GCA_947259285.1 uncultured Woeseiaceae bacterium
ATGAGATCGAGCGACTGGTCAACGATCGCCTCGAGACGCTTCAGGATTGATCTTTTGGTGGCCTGAGGCCTCTCGTAAGTATCTCTGGAAACTCGGCAGCGATCGTCTCGCCCGTGTCCGCGTCCCCGTGATGCCACTTCGGGATCCAGTTGATCGAACCCATTATTGCGTTGCCTGTCATCCTGACATCGCACGGTGCGACGCTACCGTCACTGATTCCCGCTTTCAGCAGTTCCTCGAAGCGAGCGCTGTGTTGGCGTGATAAATCCAGGATCTCGGCCCGGTGGGCCGGTTGCAACGAAGGAATCTCGCTCATGATCGCGATGGGGCCGCGTTCGCCGACCATCATATCGATGTGGTAGCGCAGGTAACTCAGGATCGTGTTCATGCCGTCGTGCCGCTCATCCAGCGCTCGCTGCATGGCCTCGCGGCCGAGTTCGGCCGCGCGCAGATAGCAGAGGTAGACCAGCTCTTCCTTGTTGCGGACATAGTAATAGAGCGCGGCGTCGGTCAGCCCGAGGATTGCGGCGACGTCCTTTAGGGAAGAGCCGCTGTAGCCCTTCTCATTAAAGCACCTTGCTGCGGCGCGAAGCATGCGGTCCTTCTGCAATTGGAAACGGGTCTCTTCTTCCTTAACCGCCATCATTTTCCCCGAGGATCGCTGGGATCTGCCGTCCTGTGACTTGAGTTCTGCCGCATTCTGCATTATTTTAATCTAGATTAAAATTTTTTCAAGACCAAAACTTGTTGTTTATCATGAACTTTCTGACCTTCGTACAGATCGTTCCTCTATGTTTCCGCGCGGGAGTGACTGCATGGGTACCGTAGCCTCTGATTTGCCGGGCGTATCCGGAAAGCGCGAGTCGGCGCCATTACGATTCGTGACCGCCGCATCCCTGTTTGACGGTCACGATGCCGCGATCAACATCATGCGCCGGCTGATTCAGGCGCAGGGTGCTGAAGTCATTCACCTCGGGCACAACCGCAGTGTCGACGACATCGTTCGCGCCGCTATTCAGGAAGATGCCGACGGCATAGCGATTAGCTCCTACCAGGGCGGCCACATAGAGTTTTTCACCTACATGATCGACCGTCTGAAGGAGCTGGGTGCTGGCCACATCAAGGTCTTTGGCGGCGGCGGCGGCACGATTACGCCGGAGGAGATCAGGTCCCTCATGGACTATGGTGTAGAGCGCATCTACCACCCTCATGACGGTATGGAGCTCGGGCTCGAGGCGATGATCGCTGATCTGATCGAGCGCACCGCAGCGGCTCGTCGAACGACAGATGCCCGAGGGAAGAATCGCTCGTCAGTCGATATAGCCGCCACCATATCGTCGATCGAAGAACGCGTCTTCGATGACGCCGAGCTGAGCCGACTCCGAAAGGAATGGCGCATGCAGGCAGGTCAGGTGCCCGTGATCGGTATCACCGGAACCGGGGGCGCAGGCAAGAGCAGCGTTACGGATGAAATACTGAATCGCTTCCTGTCGTGTTTTCCCGAAATGAACATCGCGGTGCTTGCCGTCGATCCGACGCGCCGTCGCACGGGCGGAGCGCTGCTCGGTGATCGGATTCGAATGAACTCATTGCGATCCGACCGCGTTTACATGCGCTCGATTGCGACGCGACGGCAGCACCTGGCGACAAGTGAAATGCTCGGTGACCAGATCCTGTTTCTCAAATCTCGCGGCTTTGATCTGGTGATCGTCGAAACTGCCGGCATCGGCCAGAGCGACAGTGAGATTGTCGACATGGTCGATTTCTCCGTTTACATCATGACCAGTGAATACGGCGCCGCAAGCCAGCTCGAAAAAATCGACATGATCGACTTTGCGGACCTGATTGTTCTTAACAAGTACGACAAGCGCGGCGCCGAGGACGCGCTGCGCGACGTCCGCAAGCAATGGAAGCGCAATCACGCCGCTTTCACCGTGGCTGACGACGATGTGCCGGTTTACCCGACCATCGCCAGTCAGTTCAACGATCCTGGCGTGAGCTGGATGTTCGCCGAGCTGTGCCGCCGTCTCGTCGAAAAAGCCCAGCTCGATGTCAAGCGATGGACGCCGGATATTGAGACCTCCAACCGCGAACCACGCTCGACGGCAATGATTCCGGGCGCGAGGATCCGGTATCTTGCCGAGATAGCCGAGCAGGGACGTGCGATCAACGACCGCGCCGACAGTCAGGCCGAGACGGCAAGTCGAGCGCAACACCTCTACGAATCGCTGCGCCTCCTGGATGATGAGGAATTGCCTCGCCGACTCGAACCGTTTAGGGCCGACGCGTTAACCGCCGACGTTGATCGTAGCCTGCTGACCCTTCGCCAGCGCTACCAGGAAACGATCGGCGATCTCACAGCCGAGTCGCTGGAACTCTTGCGAGACTGGCCTAAACGGCGAGACGGCGTGCGATCCGAGGAGCACAGCTACACGGTTCGTGGCCGCGAGATTACCGGCAGCAACTATCGGGAGAGTCTGAGCCACCAGAAGATCCCCAAGATCGCGGCGCCGGATTTTTCCGACTGGGGCGAGCAGCTCAGGTTTCTTGCCAAAGAGAATCTGCCGGGCGCTTATCCGTACACGGGTGGGGTGTATCCCTACCGTCGCCTCGGAGAGGATCCAACCCGCATGTTTGCCGGGGAGGGCACGCCCGAGCGCACCAATCGCCGCTTCCATTATCTCTCGCTGGGCCAGGAGGCGGCACGGCTGTCAACGGCCTTCGACTCGGTAACGTTATACGGCGAGGACCCGCACGAGCGCCCGGATATTTACGGCAAGGTCGGCAACTCAGGCGTATCGATTGCCACGGTCGATGACATGAAGAAGCTGTATTCGGGTTTCGATCTGTGCGCGCCGACGACCTCCGTTTCGATGACGATAAATGGGCCGGCCCCGATGATCCTGGCGTTCTTTATGAACACCGCGATCGACCAGCAGGTCGAGAAGCACCTGCGTGAGACAGGCGGCTGGGGCGCCGTGCAGAAGAAGATTGACGCCTACTTCGCCGATAAAGAGCGGCCGCGCTACCAGGGACAGCTCCCCGAAGGCAACGATGGCCTCGGCCTCGGACTACTCGGCGTATCGGGCGAGCTTGTCATTGACCAGGAAACGTATGCACGTATTCGAAAAGAGACGATGGCTTTGGTGCGTGGCACCGTGCAGGCGGACATTCTGAAGGAAGATCAGGCGCAGAATACCTGTATCTTCTCAACCGAATTCGCGATGAAGATGATGGGCGACGTGCAGCAGTTCTTCATCGACAACAATGTCCGTAACTACTACAGCATCTCGATCAGCGGATATCACATTGCCGAGGCCGGAGCGAACCCGATCAGTCAGCTGGCGTTCACGCTGTCCAACGGCTTCACGATCGTCGAGTATTACCTGGCGCGAGGTATGGACATCGATAAGTTCGCGCCTAACTTAAGTTTCTTTTTCTCCAACGGCATGGATCCCGAGTACTCCGTCATCGGCCGGGTCGCCCGACGGATCTGGGCCCGCGCGATGAAGGAACGTTATGGCGCCAGCGCTCGTTCGCAAATGCTCAAGTACCATGTGCAGACGTCGGGCCGAAGCCTGCATGCTCAGGAGATCAGCTTCAACGACATCCGCACGACGCTGCAGGCGCTGTACGCGTTGTTCGACAACTGCAACAGCCTGCACACAAATGCCTTCGACGAAGCGATAACAACGCCGACCGAACACTCGGTGCGGCGTGCCGTAGCGATACAGCTGATCATCTCTCGAGAGCTGGGGCTTAACTTCTGCGAAAATCCCTGGCAGGGCTCGTTTATCGTCAATGAGTTGACCGATCTCGTCGAAGAGGCCGTCTACCGGGAGTTCGAGCGTATTTCGGAGCGCGGCGGCGTGTTGGGTGCCATGGATACGATGTACCAGCGCGGCAAGATTCAGGAAGAAAGCCTCTACTATGAGAGCAAAAAACACGATGGTTCGCTGCCGCTGATCGGCGTAAACACCTTTCTGCCCAAAGAAGGTCAGGAAGATGAGGTACACGGACAGGAGTTGATCCGCTCATCCGAAGGTGAGAAGAACCACCAGATCGAACAGCTGCGCGCATTCCAGAAAAATCATGCGGACGAGACCGGCGACGCGCTCGCTCGCCTGCAGGCGGTGGCGCGAGAGCGCGGCAACATCTTCGCGGAACTCATGAATACCGTGAAATCAAGTTCCCTGGGGCAGATTTCACGCGCACTTTATGACGTTGGCGGCGAGTATCGCCGCAATATGTAGCGAGCTGCTTGTTTAACCAGGAACGCGCGACAGCCAGAAAATGGCCGGCTGGCGCCGAAATCCTGGTATTTGTCGGCGGACGCGGCGTGACTACGCCATCATCATTTCACGAGAATTGATAGGGCGGTGAACTATCGTTCACCGCCCTGTCTGATCGTACGCCAGCAAGTCTAGTAGAGGTCGTAGCCCCATCGGCCGACATTCACGCTGCAGGCCTGAAAACGTGCCCACAGTTTTGCCGGTGTCGAGTCCGGATCGCTCTGTGCGTCACGCCATGTGTCCCACGCTTTGCCAAAAGTCGCAGCATCCTTCGTGGTCCCGATCCAGTACAACGAAACCAGGTCATCGCTTTGCAGCGGCATCGCCACCTTCGAGGTGTAGTTATTCGCTTTACCCCATTCGTTATTAAAATCGTTGGTAATCTGCATGTAGGTTTCAAACGAGCACCCGTCGAGCAGCTTGACCTCGATGACATCCATGTATTCGGCAGATGCCGCCATCGGCAAGAACAGCAACAGTGACAGAATCATTTTTTTCATTGTTTTATCCCCAATCCAGTTAGACCCAACCGCGTCGGTCTCGACACAGCATCGCACCAGTATAGTTGAGATCCCGAAGCCAGACAGGGTTGGCGGTGTTCAGGTATCGGCGGGACCGACTGCAGCGCCGACTCTCGCTGCTACCGGCTTCGGGGCCTCCGCGTCAGCCGATTCGACGACGGATGCCGGCGTCGGAATTACGGAGGCGATGCTTGAAAGCAAGCCGGCCCAGCGTATAATCACTTGCTTGTTGACAGCAAGTAAATGGTGGAACTTGCAGCAGACGAACAATCTCACCCAGGCCGAGCGATCGGCGCTGTCCGATAAGGCCATGCTGGAAGCGGCGATGGCTCTGGTGCTGGAGCACGGCACGGAGAAAACCACGTTAGCCATGATCGGCGAAAGGGCCGGCTACAGCCGCGGGTTGGCGACCTACCGTTTCGGCTCCAAAGGCGGGCTGTACGATGCCCTGTGCAAGTCGATATCCCGTCACTGGCTCGAATATCTGAAGCAAGGCGTCGGCGACAAAGTCGGTATTGACGCAATGTGTGCCGCGCTGGACACCATTTACAGATTTGCAGAGGACTCTCCGGAGGAGGCGCGCGCGCTGGAGATTCTCTATAGCGGTGCCGCGAGTCCGAGCTCCGAATATCAGCAGACGGCCATCGATATTCGTCAACGACAAAAATCGGATGTCGCCGAATGGGTGCGCCGCGGGCAGGAAACCGGGCAGATTCGCCGTGACGTCGACGCCGAGGAAGTCGCGACACAGTATGTGGCCTACATAACCGGCATGACCTATCTGTGGCTGATGAGCCCGGATAACTTTGACTTCTCGATTTCGAACGAGGTCATGAAAAGACATTTGAGAGATTCTCTTGCGGCCGCTTAGCGAGCCGCAGTGCACACAGAGGAAACCAGCAATGACAGACGCTTATATTTTCGATCATGTTCGTAGTCCGCGTGGCAAGGGTCGCCCGACAGGGGCCCTGCACGAAGTAAGGCCGATTGACCTGGCCTCCCAGGTGTTGGCTGCTGTTCGCGAGCGCAATGCGCTCGATACGAGCAAAGTCGATGATGTGATTTTCGGCTGCACGGCACCGGTCGGTGAGCAAGGTTCCGTCATTCCGCGACTGGCCGTACTCAATGCCGATTACGATCAGGGTGTGCCCGGCAAGCAGTTGAACCGGTTCTGTGCATCGGGGCTCGAAGCCGTGAACAGCGCGGCCGCGCAGGTCATGTCGGGCCAATCCGACCTTGCGATCGGCGGTGGCATCGAGTGCATGTCACGCGTGCCAATGGGCTCCGACTCGGGCGCAATGCACGCGGATCCCGGTTTTGCCTACAAATCTTATTTCGTGCCGCAAGGCATTGGCGCGGACCTGATTGCGACACTCGAAGGTTTCACGCGTGAAGACGTCGACGCTTACGCGGTGGAAAGCCAGGCGCGCGCGGCGAACGCCTGGGAGAACGGCTATTTTTCGAGTTCCGTCGTGCCGATTACCGATCAGCTCGGCAACGTCTTGCTCGATTGCGATGAGCACATGCGGCCCGGCACCACGGCCGAAGACCTGGCGGGATTGAAAGCCGCGTTCGAGCTGCCGGGACAACAAGCGGGATTCGATGCAGTCGCCATTCAGAAATACCCGCAGGTCGAAGCGATCAATCACGTCCACACAGGCGGTAATTCGAGTGGCATTGTCGATGGCTGCGCGGCCGTGCTGGTGGGCACCAGGGAAATCGGCAAAGCCCTCGGCCTGAAGCCGCGCGCACGTATCAAGGGCTTTTCGTCGATTGGCACGGACCCGACGATCATGCTCACGGGCCCGGCGCCGTCGGCGGAGAAAGTGCTGAAGCGCTGCGGCATGGCCGTCGAAGACATCGACCTCTTCGAACTCAACGAAGCGTTTGCGTCGGTCGTATTGTTATTCATGCGCAAGCTTGGAATCGCGCACGAGCAAATCAACGTCAATGGCGGAGCGATCGCAATGGGACACCCGCTTGGCGCGACAGGCGCCATGATCCTGGGCACGGTACTCGATGAACTCGAGCGCCGGGACCAGACTACGGCGCTGGTCAATTTATGCGTCGGTGGCGGAATGGGTACAGCAACGATTATTGAACGCGTTTGAGTCGCGACAGAATTAACTGGAAAAGCCAAATGAACACACTTCAAATCAAAACAGATAACGATGGTATTGCGACGATCACGATAGACCTCGAGGATCGCTCAATGAACGTCGTATCGCCGGAATTCATTGCCGAGCTCGATCAGGCGGTTGACCAGATCGCAGGCGATGACAGCGTCAGGGGTGCTGTCGTTACGTCGGGTAAGACGTCGTTTATTGCCGGCGCGGACCTGTTGCAGCTCGTCGACGAAATCGTGCCCGGTAGCGACGCGAAGGAGGGCTACGCCAGGTTTAGCGACCTTCAGCAGGTGTACCGGAAGCTCGAAACCTGCGGTAAACCTTTCGCGGCGGCGATCAACGGCACGGCGCTTGGTGGTGGGCTCGAACTTTGCCTTGCCTGTCACTATCGAGTGGCCGCGAACAACCCCAAGGCCAAGATCGGTTTGCCGGAGGTCCAGGTCGGGTTGCTGCCGGGTGCCGGGGGCACGCAACGGCTGCCGCGCCTGATCGGACTGGAAGCAGCACTGCCTCTGATCGTGCAAGGGACGCACCTGTCACCGGAAAAAGCAGCCGAACTGGGCATCGTGGATCAGCTCGTAGAGTCTGGCCAGGAGCTTGCTGCCGCCAGGCAGTGGATCCAGGAGGGCGGTGAAGCAGAGCAGCCCTGGGACAAGAAAGGTTTCAAAGTGCCGGGTGGTGCCGGCCTGATGCATCCCAAAGCGATCCAGACGCAGATGTTCGGCGTTGCCTTGTTGCAGAAGACGACCAATCACAATTTTCCGGCGCCGATCGCGATCATGTCCGCCGTGTACGAAGGTTCCGTGTTACCGATCGACAAGGCGCTCCAGATCGAGTCGAAGTACTTTGCCGAGCTTTTGACCAGTGTCGAAGCGCGCAACATGATTCGCACGCTGTTCGTCAACAAAGGCGCGGCGGACAAACTCGTGCGTCGTCCGAAGGACATCGACAAGAGCAAGGTCTCGAAGCTCGGGGTACTGGGCGCCGGCATGATGGGCGCGGGGATTGCATTCGTTTCCGCGCGCGCCGGCATGCAGGTGGTATTGCTCGACCGCAGCAAGGAAGATGCCGAGAAAGGCAAGGACTACTCACGGCAACTGCTGCAAAAGCGCATTGACCGTGGACGAATGGACGCCGACAAGGCGAACAGTATGCTCGAACTCATTCACACGACCGACGACTACGCGGTTCTGGAGGGCTGTCAGTATGTTATCGAAGCCGTTTTTGAAGATCGTGGTATCAAGGCGGATGTAACGGCCAGGGCAGAAGCGGTCATCGCCAGGGATGCGATTTTCGGTTCCAATACGTCGACTTTACCGATATCAGGGCTTGCCGAGGCTTCGCAAAGACCCGAGAGCTTTATTGGAATTCACTTCTTCTCGCCCGTCGACAAAATGCCGCTGGTAGAAGTCATCGTTGGTGAGGAAACAAGTGATGAAGCGATTGCGCGTACGCTTGACTACATACAGCAATTGAGAAAGACGCCGATCGTCGTCAATGACAGCCGTGGCTTCTACACCAGCCGCGTATTCGGTACCTTCACGCTGGAAGGCATCGCGATGCTCGCGGAAGGCGTGAATCCCGCGCTCATCGAAAACGTTGCGAAACATGCCGGCATGCCCGTCGGTCCTCTGGCGGTCACGGATGAAGTCTCGCTGGAGCTGGCCTACAAGATCGGTCAACAGGCGCGTGAGGACCTCGGCGATCGTTACGGCGAGACGCCGGCCGATGCGGTGCTGGAGAAAATGGTTGTCGATCTGAACCGTCGCGGCAAGCGATTCGGCGCCGGCTTTTACGACTATCCGGAGGGTAGTAACAAGCAGTTGTGGCCCGGCCTGGCCGAACATTTCCCACTGGCCGATGTGCAGCCGTCGCCTGACGAAGTCCGGACCAGGCTCCTGTATGTTCAGGCCATAGACACGGCGCGCTGCCTGGAGGAAGGTGTGTTGACGCACCCGGCCGACGCGGACGTCGGGTCGATATTCGGCTGGGGTTTCCCGGCGCACCTGGGGGGCACGCTGTCCTTTATCGAGACCGTCGGATTGACAGAATTTGTCGCAGAAGCTGATCGCCTTGCAGAACTGCATGGGGCGAGATTCGAGGTGCCGAAAGGTCTTCGTGCCATGGCTGAAAACGGGGAAACCTATTACGGTCTGGTCGGCAAGGGTGACGCACGTTCCGCGGCCTGAGGAGAACGCGATGAGCAGCATCGTCAATTACGAAAACAAAGGACCGGTCGCGGTCATTACGCTGAATCGTCCGGATTCAATGAACGCATTCACGACAGCGTTGTCGAACGATCTGCAGCTGGCTCTGGAACGCGCCGCCGGCGACGAGTCCGTGCGGGTCATTATCGTGACCGGCGAGGGGCGTTGTTTCAGTGCCGGTGCCGACCTCAAATCGGGGTTCGAAGGCCGCCCTGTTTTCGGCAAGCTGCAGTATGAATACCGGCCGGTCTTGTCCGCAATTGCGACGACGCCGAAGCCCGTCATCGCGGCGGTGCCGGGCTCAGCTGCCGGAATAGGGATGTCGATGGCATTGCACTGCGACCTGATGATCATGGCGGATAATGCGTTTTTGCTGTCGCCCTTTACGACGATTTCGCTGGTGCCCGATGGCGGACTCAACTGGCTGCTGGTGCGGCAACTCGGGTATCGCCGTGCATTTCAACTCAGCATCGAATCGGAACGAATTCCGGCCGCGCGTTGTGTCGAGCTTGGCCTGGCCAACAAGGCCGTGCCGGCCGAAGACCTGCAGAGTACCGCGCTCGAGTGGGCCGAGACGCTGGCCAAACGTGCGCCGCGTTCGATCGCTGCGACCAAGAAGGTGATGCGGCACGCGATGGACAATGACTGGGCCAGCACGTTTGACATGGAAGCCGATTGGCAGCAAGCGCTGGCGGGATCCGATGACAACGTAGAGGGCGTCGCGGCATTCTTCGAGAAACGTGAACCGAAATTTCAAGGCAAGTAACAGCACCGAGAATTAAAGCGAGTACCGACTATGGACAGGCATATTTTCGACGAAGAACACGAGATGTTTCGCGACTCCGTGCGCAGCTTCATGAAAAACGAGATCGAGCCGCACAGCGACCGTTGGCATGAGCAGGGCATCGTGGACCGTGAGGCGTACCTGAAAGCCGGAGAGATGGGCTTCCTTTTGATGTGGGCTGACGAAGAATACGGTGGCATCGGCGTAAGGGATTTTCGTTACGAGCAGATTCTTATCGAGGAGAATGCTCATTACGGTGATGCGGGTTTCTTCATGACCCTGCACAGCCGCCTGGTGGCCCCGTACTTCGACGCATTTGCAACGCAAGAACAGAAGGCCCGCTGGCTTCCCAAGTGCATTACCGGCGAGCACATTCTGGCCATTGGCATCACCGAGCCGGGTGCTGGCAGCGACGTGGCGGGCCTGCGTACCAAGGCAGAAGATAAGGGTGACCACTTCCTGCTCAACGGCTCGAAGACGTACATATCAAACGGCATCAATGCGGATCTCGTCATCGTGGTGGCCCGTACCGACCCGAACAGCAGTCACGCATTGTCACTGTTTGTCGTCGAACGCGGCATGGAAGGCTTCGAGCGGGGCAGGAACCTCAAGAAGATGGGTTTGAAGAGCCAGGATACGGCGGAGCTGTTCTTCAACAATGTGAAGGTGCCTAAAGAAAATCTGCTCGGGGAACTCAATCGTGGCTTCTACCACTTGATGCATGGCCTCGCCGAGGAGCGTCTGCTGGGCGCCTGCGGCTATATCGCGAGCGCCGAGGCCGCGTACAATCTGACGCTGGAGTACGTCAACGAACGCAAGGCATTCGGTCGGCCCATTGCCGACTTCCAGAACACCCGTTTCAAGCTGGCCGATATGCGCACGGAAATCGATGTGGGTTACGCGTTTGTTGATCGCTGCGTGGAAGTGCACAACCGGGGAGAGCTGACCGCCGAAGATGCGGCCAAAGCCAAGCTCTGGACAAGCGAGCTTGAAGGTCGCGTCACCGACGAGTGCGTGCAGCTGCACGGCGGTGCCGGCTACATGGACGAATACAAGGTTTCACGTTTGTTTACGAATGCACGTATCTCGCGCATCTACGCTGGCAGCTCGGAGATTATGCGCGAGATTATCGCGCGATCGATCGGACTGGATCCACGGAAGCGGCAGAAAGCCAGAAAAGCTGACGCGGCGTGAGTGACCGACGATGCGTATAGCATTCATAGGATTGGGCGTCATGGGTTATCCCATGGCCGGCTACCTGAAGAAAGCCGGCCATGATGTCGTCGTTTATAACCGCACGGAATCGAAGGCGGAGCGCTGGACGCAACAATTTGGCGGCCGCAGTGCCCGAACGCCATTGGCCGCCGCTGAGGAAGCCGCGATCGTCTTCTGCTGCGTTGGCAACGACGACGATGTGCGCGAGGTCATACTTGGGCGAGACGGGGCCATGAACGGTGTGTCGCCCGGCGCTATTGTCGTTGACCATACGACGGCATCGGCCGATGTTGCCCGTCAGATTCACAGTATCGCTGCGGAAAAGACAGTCGGTTTTCTGGACGCGCCGGTATCGGGCGGGCAGGCTGGCGCCGAGAACGGACAGCTGACCGTCATGGTTGGCGGCGATGCCGAAGTCTTCGCGCGGGCAGCGCCCTTCATAGACAGTTACGCGAAGGCCGTTACCCACATCGGCCCTACGGGATCGGGTCAGCTTGCCAAGATGGTTAACCAGATCTGTATCGCCGGGCTCGTCCAGGGTCTCGCGGAAGGCCTCGATTTCGCACAACGCGCGGGCCTTGACCCCGCCGTCGTCATCGAATCCATTTCGCAAGGAGCGGCACAGTCCTGGCAAATGGAAAATCGCTGGCAGACGATGGTAAACGGCGAGTTCGACTTTGGCTTTGCCGTCGACTGGATGCGAAAGGACTTGAGAATTGCACTTGGGGAAGCGGAAGAAAACGGCGCCAGGCTGGAGATAACCGAGCTCGTCGACCAGTTCTACAAAGAGGTGCAGGCAATGGGCGGCGGCCGTTGGGATACGTCGAGCCTCATCGCGCGCCTGACGAAGTCCTGATCCACTATCTTACGGCTTCATTGCGTGCCCAGCTACGAAGTAAATAATCTTAAGATCTCTGAAAAGTAGTACTATCTGTTCCTCACAGGGGTGGTCTTTCGACCTGAGATCCTTGCTCCGGCCGGTGCCGGGCACAAAGGGAACCCTTAGAACCTGATCCGGCTAATACCGGCGTAGGAAGGGAAGCATGCATCCAACCCCAGACTTGCGGTTTCTCGCTGCAACCGCATTGATCGTATTCGCGGCGCTCTCGCATTCGTCCGAAACTGATAATGACGTGCTCGATGAAATCATCGTCAAGGCGGATTTTCGCGAACGCTCCATTCAGGAGCTTCCGGCAAGTGTCAGTGTCCTCGGTGCCGAATTCATCGAAGCGCATGCGACGCAGCATTTCGAAGAACTCATCGACGTTATCCCGAACCTGAACTGGTCGGGCGACGGACATCGCGCCCGTTATTTTCAAATACGCGGCATCGGAGAACTTGAGCAATACCAGGGCGCTCCGAATCCGTCCGTTGGGTTCCTGATCGATGACATCGACTTCAGCGGCATTGGGTCCGTCGCGACATTGTTCGACGTGGAGTCAATCGAAGTGCTGCGCGGGTCACAGGGCAGCCGCTACGGGGCGAATGCACTGGGCGGCCTGATCTACGTCAGGAGCATTACACCGACTGCGGAGAGAGAGGGCCGACTGCAGCTTAGCGCCGGCGACGACGATACCTTCGCGCTGGGTCTGGCGCTGGGCGGCGCGATCGACAGCGACGAGAAGCTCATGTTTCGGATTAGCGCGCAAAAACACGAGAGTGATGGTTTTCGTCGTAACAGCTATCTCGGCCGGGACGACACCAATGGCCGCGACGAGTCAACGCTGCGGCTACGGCTGCGCTACCTGCCATCGTCGGTACTCGAGGCTGATCTGACCCTGTTCTACAGCGACATCGACAATGGCTACGATGCATTTTCGCTCGACAACGGTTACACGATGCTGTCCGACAGGCCGGGGCGTGACGCACAGGAGAGCATGGGCGCGTCGCTGCGGCTGGCATGGTCGGCGTCGGATAAAGCCAGCTTAACGGCTATAACGACATTGGCTCGGTCCGATATCGATTTCAGTTTTGACGCGGATTGGGGAAACGACAATAGCTGGGCCCCGGTCAGCTACGACTACGTATCCTTGAGTGCCCGGCAACGAACAACGGCGAGCCAGGAGTTCCGGCTGGCATCGAGCGACGCCGGCAGGATATTTGCCGATACAACGGATTGGCTCGTTGGCATTTATCTTCAGAACCTTGATGAAGAGCTGCTCACCGTCAACCAGGGTGAGTACTACGATCCGTTCTACGATTTTGCGGACAGCCTGGATGAGCGCTTTGGCAGCGATTACGAAGCGACCAGCGCGGCGTTGTTTGGTCAGCTGCAGCGTGACATGAATGCGGCGACGAGACTCGGCTTGGGTCTGCGCATAGAGCATCGGTCCACCGACTATTCCGATACGACAGCACTTGCGGCGGGACCGTCCGAGACCATGTGGGGAGCTGAGCTGAGCCTCAGCCACGACCATTCCGAATCGTTTACCAGCTTCGTCAGCCTGACCAAAGGCTACAAGGCTGGCGGCTTCAATCTCGGGCCGGTGCCGGCAGGGCGACGGGATTTCGACGAAGAGCACCTGTGGAGCGCGGAAGCAGGCGTCAAGTTCTTTCTGGCCGACGACACGCTTGGCCTGAACGCGTCGGTCTTTTACAGCCGGCGTGACGATCAACAGGTGCGTACCTCATTTCAAATCGATCCGGGCGATCCTGCCTCATTCGTGTTCTTTACCGACAACGCGGCGACGGGCACTACCGTTGGCGCCGAAGCGGATCTTCGGTGGTCCGTTACGGATGCATTCGAGATTTACGCCAATATCGGGCTCCTCGACGCGAGCTTTGACGAATTCAGGGCGCCACAGGGCGACCTTGGCGGGCGGACACAGGCGCATGCACCGCGCTACACGGTAGCGGTCGGCGCCGCATATCGTCATACGAGTGGCCTTTTTGTTCGCCTCGACGCATCGGCACGTGATGACTTCTACTTCGACGTCAGTCACAACCAGAAATCGAGCGCTTATGAGCTGCTGAATGCGCGCATCGGCTACGAGGGCGAGAGCTGGTCGCTGCAGCTTTGGGGGCGTAACTTATTTGACAGGCGCTATGCGGTACGCGGATTCTACTTCGGCAATGAACCGCCAGATTTTCCCGACACGCTATACACTCGCCCTGGCGACCCACGTCACGTCGGTATCACGATTTCGAAGAGGTTTAAGCAATGAGAGTAGCTGTCGATATCAGCCTGTACCCGCTCGACGCGGATTTTGTGCCACCCATCAAAGATGTCATAGCGCGGCTCAACGAGCATGATCGACTTGAGCTCTGGACGAATGCGATGAGTACGCAGGTCGTCGGCGATTTCGATGACATCATGGATGCGCTGCGTACGGAAATCGGTGCAACATTCGAGCAGTTACCGAAAGCGGTCTTCGTGATCAAACTGCTGAACAATCCCGCGTTCGGGCAGCAATGAACGCGCTGCTCGTACAGCTCACTGAACAGGCGCGTGCATTTTCAGGGCTCGAGGTGACTGCGGTCGTGTTCGCGATCGCCTACCTGTTGCTGGCGATACGTCAGAATATCTGGTGCTGGTTCTGCGCTGGCATCAGCACTGCGATTTACGTCTGGCTGTTTTTCAGCGCGAGGCTGTACATGGAGTCGGCACTCAACGGTTTCTATTTCGCCATGGCAATCTACGGCTGGTTCGTTTGGACCAGCGGACGCAGCAACGGTCACGAGCGTCCAGTCGCACTCTGGTCCTGGAGAATACATGCAACGGCGTTGACAGCTATAGTCGTACTGAGCAGCGTCAACGGCTATCTACTGAGAAGATACACGGATGCCGCATTTCCCTATGTCGATTCGTTGACGACATGGTCGGCTATCTGGGCGACTTTCCTGGTGGCCAGAAAAGTCCTGGAAAACTGGTGGTACTGGCTCGTGATCGACAGCGCGTCAGTTATCATCTACTGGGTGCGTGATCTGCAGTTGACGTCGTTGTTATTCGTTGCCTATGTGATCATGATTCCATTCGGGATCGTCAGCTGGACACGATCATTTCGGGAGCAACATCCATGAATACTCTATCGTCGCCGGCCGACGCAATCAGCGATCTGCCGGAGTGGCAGGGCGCAGCCTGGACCGAGCTTGCCGGCGGTCTGACGAATCGCGCCTGGCTGCTCGAAAAAAACGGTCGCAAAGCCGTGCTGAAGATCGACGATGCGCCGCGCACGGAGCCATACAACACCCGGCAAGCAGAAGCGGCGGTACAGTCGGCAGCGGCAAAGGCCGGGGTCGCCAACGCCGTGCTGTTTGCCAACGAGCGCGTCTACCTCACCGACTATGTCGATGGCGTCGCGTGGGACCCGGCTTGCCTCGATCAGGCAGGCAAGATAGAGCAGCTTGCGTCGGCGCTGCGGCGACTGCACTCGATGCCGCGCACGGGTCGAACGTTCGACGCCCATGGGGCCGCAAAACTTTACGCCCGGTCTATCGAATACCCGGACAAGGAAGTCCTCTCCGTTTGCATCGACGTCACCCGAAAAGCGCGGCTGCCGAACTATCTCTGTTGCTGCCATAACGATCTCGTTGCCGAAAACATAATCACAACGCCGGCGCTCAAGTTCCTCGACTGGGAATACGCCTGCGACAACGATCCCATGTTCGATCTCGCGACGCTCGCGGAACACCATTCGTTAAGCGACGCGATTGCGAACAATCTTCTGGATGCCTATTTCGACGGTGCGGGAGAAAGCTGGCGCGCGAAACTCACCGAGCAGCGGCGGCTGTACCTCGCGCTCCACTGGCTCTGGCTTGCGTCAAGGCCAGACAGTCCGGACAGGCTGCTAAGACGACTGGCGGATCGCCTGACTACCAGCTGTTCCTGAGCTCACGCAGCTTCAGGAATACGGCGCGGGCGTCCGGATTATCGCCCAGCTCCGGGAATTCCTCGACGAGCTTTGCAACAACCGTCGGGCTTTGCAGGCGAAAGAAGGTATTGATCTCACGTTCGTCTGCCATCGACGTCACGAGCGCATTCGCCGGATCCTGGTTCTCGTAGTTACTGAGCATTTGCCGGGCTACTTCGTTATCGGGTTCACGATCCAGCGTAAAGCCGAGGTTATTTAGCAAGTAGTCGTGCCCCGGGTAGATCGATGTATCGTCCGGCAGCGAGTTCAGCTGTGTCTCGAAGGTCTCGAACAGCTCGGCCGGGTGCCCGCCATTGTGACAGTTGCCGGCGCCCGCGTTGAACAAGGTGTCACCGCTAAACAAACCGGGCCGATCGGTATGCGACAGCAGGCAAATGTGGCACATGGTATGGCCCGGCGTGTCCAGGCACTCGAGTTCGACAGTTTTTCCGACCTTGATCACGTCACCGGCGCTGACACCGCGATCCACATTGGGTATCCGGTTCTTTGCGTTCCTGTGCGCGATTATTTTCGCACCGGTAGCTTTGACGACGCCCCTGTTGCCGCCAATGTGATCGCCGTGCTCATGGGTGTTCAGGATCTGCGTGATATTCCAGCCGCGCTCTCCGGCGACGGTCAGGCATTTCTTGAAGTCCAGTGGATCGATCGCCAGCGCGTCGCCCGTTTCCGCACACGCAATCAGGTAATTGAAGTTTCGATAGGCGTTACCGGTCCAAATCTGTTCAACGATCATTGCTCTTCCGCCGTGTTGAGATCGTAAATCTTATCGCCACCGACCCACGTCTGCACGACCCGGATCTCGTCGATCTCGGACGCAGGAATCGTGAAATAGTCACGATCAATCAGGATGAAGTCCGCCCATTTGCCGGGCTCGAGGCTGCCCAGCCTGTCTTCCTGATGGGCAGCGTATGCCGCAGCCAGGGTAAAGGAGTGCAGTGCTTCGGCCCGCGTCAAGGCCTGGTCGGAATACCAGCCGCCGTCGGGTTCGCCATCGCGACTCTGCCGGGTGACCGCGGCATACAGCCCGTGGAAAGGGTTGGACAGTTCGACCGGAAAATCGGAACCGCTCGCAATCACGGCACCGCTTTCAAGCAGCCGACGCCAGGCGTAGCCACCGCGTATGCGCTCAGGTCCGATGCGATCCTCTGCCATGTTCATATCGCTCGTCGCATGGGTCGGCTGCATCGATGCGATCACTCCGAGTTTGGCGAATCGCGATTTGCGCGTGCTCGACGCGGTTTCGGAGCGGTGACGGTCCTCCCTGCTGCGCTTTTTCGAAGGCATCGAGGGCCATGCGATTGCCAAGGTCACCTATCGCATGAATGCCGACCTGAAACCCGAGCGCGTTCGCTTTTTCGACGAAGCCGTCAAGCTCATCCTGTGTCCAGAAAGGCAGGCCCCGGTTTTCGGCATCGTCGGAGTAGGGCTCGATCATGGCCGCTCCACGGCTGCCGAGCGCGCCGTCCGAATAGATCTTGACCGACGCGATCTCCAGGTGATCGTTGCCGTAGGCACGAATCGGCTCGCCGATGGCATCCAGAACTTCGCCAGCGTCGCTAATCATCGCGTAGACACGTATGGCGAGCTCATCATTGTCGGCTAGCGACAGGTACGCCTCGGCATTCATCAGGTTGATGCCCGCATCATGAACGCTCGTAATACCCTCTGCCGCGATCGTATCGACGGCACTCAGTAGCGCTGTCCGATAATCGTCATTATCTGCGGCCGGCAAGTGTTTGGCGATCAAAGCCATCGCCTTATCGATGAAGATCCCGGTCGCCTGCCCGTTGTCGTCACGAACAATCTTGCCGCCGACAGGATCGGGGGTGTCATTGTCGATACCCGCGACTTGCATGGCCGCAGTGTTGGCCCAGCCCGCGTGTCCGTCGATGCGGTTCAACCACACCGGCCGGTCCTTCACGACGGCGTCGATCTGGCTTGCTGTCGGGAACGCCTTGACGGGCCAGAGAACCTGATTCCAGCCGCGCCCGAGGATCCAGCCCGCGTGCGGATGCTCGTCCGCATAGTCTCTTATTCGAGTCAGCGCTGCGTCGACACTGGCTACGCCGGCCAGGTCCACGCGTGTCTGCAACAGGCCGAAGCTATACATATGCGCATGCGCGTCGATCAGGCCGGGAAGGACGGTTAATCCGCCGCCGTCGACCCGATTCTCCTCGCGGCTACCGCTCAGCAGGCCGCTATCTCCGATCGCACGCACTTTGCCGGCCTCATCAAATACGAGTACGGAGAACTCGCGAATGCCATTGGTGGTCGACGTGTAACCGTTAACGTTGTGCAGCCAGGTATCGGCCGTGGCCGAGCCGACGGCAAGTACCATACAAATGCCGGCTATCAGCGATTTACAGGTTGCTTCAAACAAGATTGATTCTCCCGGCGCCGGCTGGCGGCGCCCGTTTTTTTTGCCGGCCTGCCAGAATGCTTAATTGCGTCTGACACGATAACATGGACCTCCTTTTTGGGAAGAGCGGCGCAGCGAATTGAAACTCGTCAGCATCCAACGAGCAGGCAGCCCGAGTTTTGGGCTCTTATCCGGAAATCGGGTTCGAGAGGCCAGTAGCAAATTGAAGGGGCGCTTTGCGGATCTTCGAAGCCTTATCGCGGCGGGAGCCTGCGAAGAGTTATTGATGGATGACGGCGGAGTCGAGCTGGATGCGGCCGCGGTCGAATTCGCCCCGGTTATTCCAAATCCGGACAAGATTCTTTGCGTCGGCGTGAACTACAGGCCGCACATACGGGAAATGGGGCGGGAAATCCCGTCGCACCCCGTGGTCTTCGTTCGGTTTCCCGGCAGTCTGGTTGGCCACGGAAGGCCGATACGTCGGCCCAGCGTCTCGGAACAGTTCGACTTCGAGGGCGAGCTAGCCGTTATTATCGGCGAGCGCGCGCGGCATGTGCCAAGAGATTCGGCGTTGCAGGTGATAGCAGGCTACTGCTGCTTTATGGATGGCTCTGTTCGCGACTGGCAAGGCCACACGCCGCAATTCACGCCCGGCAAGAACTTCCAACAGAGCGGCGCAATGGGTCCATGTCTCGTGACCGCCGACGAGATTCCGGACCCGTCCGGGCTGAAACTTACGACCTACGTCAACGGCGAGGTCATGCAAAGCGGTCGGGTTTCGGACCTGGTGTTCGATATCCCATCGCTAATCGAATATTGCTCGACGTTTACGGAACTGGTCCCGGGTGACGTCATCGCCACCGGTACGCCCGGCGGCGTAGGGGCGGCTCGAACGCCGCCGGTCTGGCTGCAGGACGGCGACACGGTGGAGGTCGATATTCCCGGTGTGGGCCGCTTGCGGAGCCCGGTCCTCGATGAACGCGACGTGACGACGCCTTAAGCATTGATTTCACAGGCAATCACTGCGCCGAAATGCTGTTGCGTTTGTGCAACAAAAAACAACGCAAATGCCACTCTTGTACAGCGAAGTTGTCTAAAGGATTGACAAATCGCGGTATTTCTGCGACCTTTATTGCTATCTAACGTAGCCTTTCCACAACACCTTGGCTGCGCGGCGATAGAAAGACACCTTCAGGCAAGACTTGGTGGGGGACTCCGGGGGGCTAGGAACCACGTTTAACGTCGGTTTGAGAAAGCGGTTTCGAGAGAAGCCGCTTTTTTTTGTGCGCGATTCACGAGCGGCCGGGTCAGCCTGTTGCGATCAGCCACTCGCGAATCCCTGCGGCTATCTCGGCAGGAGAGTCTTCCTGGATGAAGTGGCTGCCGGCCACGGTGATCTCGGTCTGGTTTGGAAAGCGGCGGCAGAATTCGCGCTGCGCGCCCGTCAGAATCGCACCCGGTTCCGCGTTAATAAACAGCTTCGGCACGGACGTTTGCTGCAGCCAGTCCGAATACGCGGACACGATTTTGCATACATCAGCCGGTTCGCCGTCCAGCGGAATTTGTCGGGGCCAGGTGAGCGTCGGACGTCGTGACTCGCCCTTCGATTCGAACGGACGCCGATAAACAGCCATCTCGTTTTCGGTCAAGCCTCTCAGCACCGAGCCCGGCAGCACGCGCTCGACGAAAATATTCTTCTCGAGCACCATCGATTCGCCTGCCTCGGAGCGAAAGCCCTGGAACAAGGGGCGGATAACTTCGGGCCAGTCCTCCCATCCCATCGGTTTCACGATGCCCTCCATGTAGGCTATGCCGCGCACCCTGTCCGGGTGCTGGCGCGCCCAATCAAAGCCCAGTGCCGAGCCCCAGTCATGGATAACTAAAGTGACATTGTCGCCTACACCCAGCTGATCCCAGGCCGCAAACAAATAATCCCGGTGCTCGACGTATCGATACCGATCGGGGCCGGAGTCATCAAGCTTCTCCGAGTCGCCCATACCGATCAGATCGACGGCGATGCAGCGCCCGTAGTCTGCCAATTCCGGCATGATGTTGCGCCACAGGTACGAGGAGGTTGGGTTACCGTGCTGAAATATAATCGGGTCGCCCGCGCCCATCTCGACGTAAGCCATGCGCTTGCCGTTGACGACAACATGCTCTTTTGGATGTTCGATATCGGAGATCATGGCTGGCTCCACTGGCTGATTAAATCGGGTCGCTTTGTTACATTCTGCAGCAACGTCAGGCAATGTGCATGTCAATCCTATGCAACGGGAAACTAGCAGTGAATAAGATGATCGTCGCCGAGCTAATCACGCTCCTTGCGGCGCCGGCCGTCGGGCAGATCGGCCCTGACCGCGAGTAGGTAAAGCGATGGCGCACCCGCATACCGAGAGTACGAATAACAGAAACCTGACGCGAGTAATGATCGCGCTCGTTCTCACGGGCACATTCATGGTGGTTGAAGTTATCGGCGGCATCATCTCCGGCTCGCTGGCGCTGCTCGCGGATGCGGGCCATATGCTGACGGATACCATGGCGCTCGCGCTCGCTGCAATGGCATTTCACGTCAGCAAGCGCCCCCCCGACGGCAAGCTGACTTACGGTTATCAGCGCTTCCAGATTCTGGCGGCGTTTGTTAATGGAATCAGCCTGCTCGCTATCGTCGGCTGGATCCTGTTCGAAGCCGTTCGTCGTTTCATTAATCCCAGGGACATCCTGGGAGAGACGATGCTCATCATCGCCGCCGCCGGGCTGCTGATCAACCTGGTGTCATTCACGGTGCTGCATACCGGCGACAAGGAGAATCTCAATATCCGCGGCGCCGCGCTGCACGTGGCGGGCGATTTGCTCGGTTCCATCGCGGCGATCGTTGCAGCGATAGTGATCATCTACACAGATTGGACCCCGATCGATCCGATATTGTCAGTCGCCGTGGCATTCCTGATACTCAAGAGCGCCTGGGCATTGGTGAAGCGCAGCGGACACGTTTTGCTGGAGGGCGCGCCGGATTGGTTGAATGTCGAAACGATGCAGGACCAGATCGTCGCGGCCGTGCCTGGCGTTGCGGAAATTCATCACGTGCACGTCTGGGGCCTGACCCCGCAGCAGCTAATGCTGACGATGCACGTAACGCTAAATGAATCGGTCGAAAGTCAGTCCCACGTTGTTCGCAGCGTGAAGTCGCTTCTTAAGTCCGAGTACGGTATTGGCCATTCGACAATCGAGGTCGAAGTGGACGGTTGCGCTGATCACTGATCGTTGCCAAGCGACGCGCGAAGGGATGGCCGCACGGGTGAACTTCTCGAATACGCTCAGACCGGCACGGTACCTGCAGGCAGATCTGCCCCCATCGGGCGAAGCTAGTCAGCCGGCGTGACGATTCCAATATAGGGCAGGGTACGATTATGTTCCGCATAATCGAGTCCATACCCGACCACCCACTTGTCGGGTATATCGAATCCCAGGTAATCGACTTCGACGTCAACTTCCGCGCGCTCTGCCTTGCGAACGAGTGCGCAGGTCTTGACCGACGCGGGGCGGTGCGACTTGATCAGGCCGATCAGGTATTTGAGCGTATGGCCGGTATCCACGATATCTTCGACGATCACGATGTGCCTGCCTTCGATGCTGCCGCGAACGTCCATGACGAGGCGCACCGCGCCGCTGGATCGGCTGCCGCTGCCGTAGCTGGAAACAGCGATAAACTCAATCGCGCGCGGGATCGTGAGCCTGCGTGACAGGTCGGCAAGGAAGATAAAGGCTCCTTTGAGGACGCCAACCAGCACGATCTCGCCGCAATCCTCGTAATCCTCGGAAATTTGCTTTGCGAGCTCGCGGACACGCGCATCGATTTCGTCTTCTTTGATCAGCGCTTCGGGGTTCGCCTGCGACACGTTTTTCCCTGATACAGAACCGGACGTCAGCATAGGTGATCTTCTGTATGGATGCCAGACGCGATTGCGGTATGGTTGCAGCTAATGAAACGATCCATCGCGATAGCCGGCAACATGGGTACAGGCAAGTCGACGCTCGTGGAGTTTCTCCACAGAACTTACGACGTCGCGCCGTTTTACGAGCCTAACGATGAGAACCCCTACCTGGGGGATTTCTACAAGGATATGAAGCGCTGGGCATTTCAGTCGCAGCTGTATTTCCTGAGCAACAAGTTTCGATTGCACCAGGAACTGGATCGTCAGCCCGGCGTGGTCGCCCTGGATCGGACGATCTTCGAAGATGCCGAGGTATTTGCAACGGCCCTGCACCAGATGCGAAAAATCTCGAAGCGTGACTGGGCAACGTACCGCGGCTTCTACGAGGCCATTCTGGACGCTATCCGGCCGCCCGACCTGATGATCTATTTGCGCTGCTCGATGTCCACGTTGCGGCACCGCATTCGTCTACGCGGCCGGAAGATGGAGCAGGATGTGCCGCTGTCCTACCTGAAGCGACTCGATCGCCTGTACGAGGGCTGGATAGACTCGTACGATATGAGCGAGGTATTGGTGCTGGAAACCGATCGACTGGACTATATTCACGACCTCATTCATCGGCTCGACGTCATGGAGCGCATCGAGTCAGTACTTCCCGAGGAAATCGGTCGGCCCAACTGCTAGCCTGGTTATTGCACCAACCGACGCCTAATCCAGCCTGAATCCTGCCCGGGAAAGACGCCGCGCGCTCTTTTCGAATTCATCGCGATCCTGGTAGGTCAGCACGACCTCGAATTCGCCGGTGCCGCGGCGAAACCAGTCCAGGCTCAATTCCGGCGCTTGTGCTTCGAGGTGCTCAATAAAAGCCTCGGCACGATACGGTTCGCCGAAGGTCAGGAGCGTTGACTGGCCGATCGACGAGTAAAGGGTGTCGGGCACGGGCTTTCGGGTCTTACTGTTGCCGAGGACATAATTCAGATGACGATAAATGTAACCGGAGTACCAGGTCGCGCCGGTTGGAATGTTGTAACCGTCCGTCGCAATGCGCCCGGGGCCGTAATTGTAGGCGGCCAGCGCCAGGTGGACGTTGCCGTTATAGCGTGCCAGCAGTTCCTTCAGGTAGCGCGCGCCTGCGTCGATGTTCGTACAGGGCTCGTAGAGATCGCTCAGCCGGTGAATGCCGAGATGCTTCGCGGTATCGGGCCACAGGATCTGCATCACCCCGTGTGCGTTAGCGTGCGACCGGGCGGTGGCGTTGAAATCACTCTCTCCACGTGCAACGGCGAGCAGTAAAGATTCGGGCAAGTCGTACTGAAGCGCGGCGGCGCGGAAGCAGGTTGAATGGGGGAAGGTGTAGGCGGGCTCGAGAGTCGCCTGGTTCGCGCTGTAGTCCTGCCACGCCACGTCGAGGTCAGGTCGGGTAGCCCAGGCACCGATAGCTACAATCGAGAGGAATATTCCCGCGGCCCACGACGCATTGTTTCTTGTGCTTCGCCGCATCTTAGCCATCCGACAAATCGAGGCCGGTAGCCGTCGAGATCTGCGAGAGCTTATTCTGGATATCGCTATCGTCGGAATACGCAAACGCCACCTCAAAGACGCCGGGTTTCAGCTTGATGACCCGGTAGTCCAGCCCGGTAGTGCGCTGCAGCTGAGCGACGAACCCGTCAGCGGCGATCTGACTTCGGAAAGGGCTCCAGAAGGCGTACCACTGTTGCTCTGCCGGAGGTGCGGGTTCCGGATCGTTGGCCAAAGGCTTCGGCGCGACATCGGGCATCGGATCCGGCGTGGCCAAAGGGCTAAGGTCGGGCGGCGAAGCTTCGGCAATGTCGACATCGTGTGTCGCTTGCTCGACAACGGGCTCGATTTGGGAAATCGCATCCGCTTCCTTGTTCTGCATCGTTGCTTCAGGAATGACCAGATCTGCCTGCATATTATCGCCGTCGTGCGATGCATTGAATTCGGGAACCCCGACCGCGAGTATGAGCAGGCCCACCGCCATTGCGGCGCCCGTCAATATGCCCATCAGACGAATCATGGCGACTCCTTACAATACATTCTTGACGCTTAGTGCTCGCCAGTCGACGTGTTTCGATGAGCGTGCCGTCAGCATTGCAAAATCACTCAGCCATTCCCGCAGCGCGTCGTCTTCGAGCCCGGGACGAATCGATGCCGAGCATCGCAGCGGTAGTTCGTCCATGTGGTTTGCGACGCGTCTGGCGACCTGCGCATCTGTGATGACGACCGCGTAGAAGGTGTCGAATTGCGGGTCGAGCTGCCAATCGAAAGTCTCGCTCCAGTTCTGCCTTGCCGTGCTGGTCTTCGCGACCGGGAAGCGAACAAGTTCGCCCTTGCGCGCGATACGCGCGGTTGTCCGACTGCGGCACTCGGGGCCAGCCAACCTGACCAGGCCGTGATTGGCCTGGTGCTCGAGGAAGAATACGATCGAGTCGGCCTGTGCTTTCGTTGTCAACAGCGAGCACGGTCGCACGCCGCTCATGTAGCTGGCATCGCGAATGGCGACACTGCCATCCTTGCAGTCGCTGAATGAGGCGGGCGAGGCGAGTTGCAGCGGACTGATCAACGCATCTTTGCCGGCATTGGGTACCGATATTGACGCAGGCGTGGGCGTTACCGGCGTCGTAGCCGGCGGCGTATCGGGACCCGGCTCCGGTGCTGCGACAGTTGGCGTGTCGGGCAAAATAACATAGGCGCTGGCGCCGAGCGCCGCGACGTCGTCCTCTGCATCCTGCGGCGTGATGGTTAACCAGTACTGAAACAATACGCCGTCGATCTGGTGCGCTTTGCCGCTGAGGACAGCGTTGGTTCTTTTCTCATCATTGCTCAGGGTCAGCGCCTGGCGACCGGCCAGATTGTTGCTGATCAACTCTACCGTGCCCTGGAGACCCTCCGCCGTCGGCTCGCGCAGGTCGGCGGCAACGACGTATTCGTCCGATACGCGCTTTTGCATCGCGCAGCTCAGTTCGTGAGCAAGGTGCGCGGCCAGCAGGTCCGTCTGTGACAGTGTAAATGGCACGTCTCGCGCACCGAGAAACGTCTCGTCGATGCGCGATTGGCGCATCGCCTGTCGCTGAGTCGTGCTGAGCTTTCCATGCCAGCGCTTGCCGAAACCGGTTACCCAGTTGCGGTCTTCAAGGTCGAGCGCACGGACATTGACGGCGTAGCTGCTGTCCAGTTTTTGTGTGAGTTCGACGCCGATGTAGTAATGCACGTCGTCAAGCTTGCAGTCCTGGGGCTGCGCGTCCATTAAGCTGCCGCTGCGACCTTGCTGCCAGCCGACGGCAACGCCAGGCGTTGCGACCGCCGCGGCAAGGATGCGATCGCGAAGCGAAATCGCCAGCGCGTTGCTGACGGAGGCCGGCGTATTGTCGCGCAGGACGACAAACATGACGGTCTCGTTCTTGAACCGTGGATGCACGATCAGCTGTTGCCGAACATACGGTATGAGATCTCGGTCCAGCCAACGATCGAGGTCCTTTTCGCGGGACTGGGCGACGGCCGGAATGGACTGTGCCACAAGGATGGTCAGTAGTATCAGGATGCGTTTTGTCATGAGGCCTCCCATCGAATCTCGCCGTTGGCGACGATGATCAGGCTGCCGCCACGGTGTTCAAGCATCAGCTTGTCGAGTTCGTTTCTAAGCTTGCCAGGTAGCGTCACGCCCCAGCTTACCGCCTCGGGCACAGCGCCGGTGCGCTGCAGCGCCGCAATGACCGCCGCGGGTACGGTGTTTCTCTCCATCTCATGAAAGGTGTTTGGCGTGGACGCGTCCCAGAAACTGATGCGACTCTCACTGACAGTCATGCGCTGCGCGCGGTCATTGTCTATTGCGTAAAGGCCGACATGACCGGCGGCGACGAGCCTGGTCAGCGCAGCGTCCGACTCGAATCGGAGCGTGAATCCCTCTGTTTCACTTTCGGGGGCTACTGGTTCATCGCGGGGTTCGACAGGCAGGGAAGGGGCCGGCGTCTGCGCAACAACAGGCGCTCGTAGCGGCTCTTCGACCGCCGTTTTCGGGACGAATTTGGAGATCCATTTGGGCCGTGTCAGCGTTACGGTTGCTTCGGGCAGGGGCTGCGGCGTCGACTTAGCCACCGTTTCCGGCGCTTCGGTCATTGTGACCGTCTCATCGGCGATAACGTTCGTAACGGGCTGCTCTCTTGCCTCCGGTTCGAGTGGCGGTGTCGGCGTCATCGGTATGCTTTGCACGAGCGCGAATATTGCAACGAGACAAAGCGACAGAATCGCCATGAAGCGCATAATGTCGGTCTGCAGGTCGGCCGCTCCGCCCGAATCGCTATCAGCGGAACGGTTCAGCGGATAAGCCAGCGGCGAGCGCGTCACGGCTGCGCCTCCAGTCCGTCAGCGCCACGGCGGTCTCCTCGCAGGTGCTCTTCAATTCGCTTGAGGCTTAAGCGCATCTCGGAGGTGTCGGCACGCGCCGCGTTATCGTACTGCTGCTGCAGCCGGGTACCCAGGACGATCGTCTTGTAGACGCGCATTACGTAGCCGCCGACGCCGCCGAATATCGTCGTCGAGAGTGCGAGCAGAATGCCGCCGTCAACGAGACGTTCGAGCATGGCGAATGCGCCTTGTTGAAGGGCCGCGTGGCGGTCGCCCAGCGCAAATATCAGTGCGCTGCGCATGCCAATCGCGGTCCAGATTACGCCAGTGCCGAAGAACAGCGTCGTCCAGATGTCGGTCAGATGATCGAGCTGTACGATCTGATTAATGGGCCGCGCGTTATCCAGCGCGTTTCGCAGTCGCCCGAGCGTAAGGAAATAGGCCAGCAACAGAAGCGCGAATACCGGAATCGACGAACCGAGGTTCGTGTACGCCCACTGCAGCCACTCGCCCGGGCTGCTAACCGTCGTGTCACTGAAACGAATGACGCCGGTACGCGCCAGGACGTAAAGCGAAGCGGCGCCACCGATGAGGGTGCCCAGTGCCCCGGCGATGACACCTTTCAAAAATACGAGGCTGGGTTTCGTCGTCATCAGGTCAATTTAGCGGCCAGCCGCGCATGCAGTGCAGGTCGCTTCGAGCACCAGCTCGACTTCCTGGAATAACTGATCGGCACGGTAATAGCCTTCGTTATCCAGGCTAACCTTCAAGAGGCCACGTTCCTTTTCTTCCAGCTCGCGCTCCATGTTGAGCAGCACCTTTTGCCTGTTGGGGCAGGTGTGCGAGCAGTTGTTGTAGTCGCCCTTCAAGGACATGAATTTCACATTGAAGAAGCGATTGTAGTAGTCCTCCGCCTGTCGATTACTCAAAAGGCCCTTATCGCTCGCCCAGACGAGAAACTCGCTGAACGCTCGCTTGTTTTCCGGTTTGGGATCGCCCTCGGCAATTGCAAGGAGGTCGTCGTAGTAGCGGTCGAAGTGCGCATGACAGCCCTCCATCAACGAGGACTGAGCGGTAGCTATTGCCGCATTCAGGTTTTTGGACTGTGGCCCTGCACAGGTGGGCGCGGTCGACGCGCACGATGCAAGAATAAAGAGCGCCGTCGCCAGGCCCAAGATGCCCGGCAGCGCTTTTCTGTTGGTTTTCAAGTTCACGGGCAATCTCCTCACTGTGTCGTACTCATTGTTCCAGCGGACTGCGGTAGGCCTGCTCCACGCTGCCCGGCGGCGGCCCGGCAACCAGCGCCTGGCTTTCCTCATCACCGAACAAGATCGTCTTGACGCCGCCGACTACCTCGATCATCTCGGGTGTAATAATCCCGAAGGACTGATTTAGCTGTTCCATCAGCGTCGCGCGCGCGATTTCCTGGCGCGTGCGTTGGATGAGCAGGCTGGTTTCTTCCATGTCGAGATAGATGTCCGACGCCAGCACCGCAAGCGACTGGTCGCCCTTGGCGCCGGACGTAGCGACCAGTTGATAATATTGCTTGAATCGTTCGCTCAGTCGCATCCCGGAACGACCGCGCAGCGTGGGTGAAGCCTTCGCCGTCGCGTTGTTGGCATTGCCACCGATCAGCGTCTCCTGCAGCAGCCACGGCGTCATCTTCTTGCCAAGCTCAATGCGCAGCCCTTTTTCCAGGCTTTGCCGCGTGTTGTTGACCGTGTGCTCCATGTCAGGCAAGCGTTCTTCCATGATCGTCAGCATGTCGAGGTAGCTCGCGCCAATCTGGCGTGCCAGTCGCTGGCAGCCCGCATCTTCTTCAGCACCGTCACATTTGCTTTCCTCGTAAAGCTGCTGCTGCTGGTCCAGCTTTCCGATGACTTCCTGCAATCCGGTTTCCATGTCGCGCGCGACATTTCCGGTCTGACGCAGGTCTTCGACAACGGTCGTTGGAAACAGCCGGATTGTCGGTGTGTTAGCTTCCGACACGGTTGTTGCAAACATTGCGATGGCGATTAGCAGGACGGGAATCCGTAGTCTGGCGGCGGTTATCATGTCGCGATCCTCGAGGTTGTTGACGCGTTTATGCGGTGAGGGCGTTATTCGGTTACGCTAACCGCCTGTCAATGAATGCAACCTGAACGCGCGCTTCTGGCGCCATCTGAGAACCGCATCCGAAGTCGAACTGCGAGGTAGGACACTATCCGTACAATTCCCTATTGCACATAGTAATGCGAATCATTATCATTTGACCCATAGTCAATGGACCGACTGAAAAACGAGCATTATTAGGAAGTTATGGCAATCAACGGCAACACACTCGCTACCCTGAAACGCGGCCAGAAAGGCATTATCAAGTCTGTCGATGCGGCCGATCCACAGGTGCAACGCCTGATGGTTCTCGGCCTTGTCGAGGGTGCCGAAGTTGAGCACGCGAGCTCCGCGATCGGGGGAGACCCGATCGAGTTTCGTCTGTTTGGTTGCGGTATTTCTTTGCGCCAGGAACACGCGAAGTATTTCCAGGTTGCTCCTGTAGTGGCTGGTGACTAAACGCTCAGAAATACGAATCCCCACTACTGAAATTCACGTTGCCGGGCGCTTAGCCGCCAGCATCGCGGTTGTGGGCAATCCTAACTCCGGCAAGAGTACGCTGTTCAATCGCCTGACCGGTCTCAAGCAAAAGATCGGCAACTATCCGGGCGTTACCGTCGAGAAGCATGTCGGCATCCTGAAAGTTGACGACCAGGCAATAGAGCTGGTCGATTTGCCCGGCACACACTCGCTGAGCGCACACTCGCTCGAAGAACACATCGCGGTCGATGTCATTTTCGGGCGCATGCAGGGCACGAAGAAGCCGGACGGAATTCTCGCGGTGCTCGATGCGACGAATCTCTACCAGGGACTGTTCCTGGTGCAGCAGCTGCTTGAGCTTCGCCTGCCCACGGTCATCGCGCTCACCATGACGGACGCGGCGGATCAGAGTGGCATCGGCATCGACATAGAGGAGCTCCGGAAGCAGCTGGGCGGGGTTCCGATCTGCCCGGTCGTCGCGACGTCGGGGACCGGTCTGGAAAGTCTGCGAAAGGCCATCGCTGGTATTCCGGATTTGCCACCGCCGGAAAGAATCATCGTCTGGCCCGAGCTATCGGAGGCGGCTCGCCGATTGGCTGAAGGCGCCCGCGAGCCGATTCGATTTGCCGAACTCGAGCGTTTGCTGCTCGATGGCGCGATCGATGCGAATCGCCCGTTTCTCGAAAAGCTAAGCCAGGACGCCAGGGACAGGCTGGAGGCCGAGCGCGATTCGCTGTTCGGCATCGAACCGCCTGTCGCTCGGGATGCCCGGATTCGCTACGCATGGGTGCGCGAGGTCCTTGCCAAGGTCCAGCATTCGGCACCGCCGTTTTACTCGTGGCGGACACGTGTCACCGCGTTTCTGAATCGACCGATCCCGGGCACCATCGGTCTTTTTGTGGTGATGGCGATTGTTTTTCAGGCCGTGTTTGCGTGGGCAACGCCGCTGATGGACCTCATTGACTCGGCCGCTTTAGCGCTCGGCGCGAGCGTGACCCGGACCTTTGGCGACGGCGCGCTAGCGAGCTTGATCGCCGACGGCGTTATTGCCGGTGTGGGCAGCGTCGTCATATTCTTGCCGCAGATCCTGATCCTGTTCCTGTTCATTATCCTGCTCGAAGATTCGGGCTACCTGGCCCGAGCAGCGTACCTGATGGACCGGGCGATGCGCTCGGTCGGCCTTTCCGGCCAGTCGATCATTCCGATGATTTCGAGCTTCGCCTGCGCCGTGCCGGGCATCATGGCAACGCGCGTGATTCCGAACCGGCGCGACCGAATTGCAACCATCCTCGCGGCGCCGTTTATGACCTGTTCCGCGAGGCTCCCCGTGTACGCCTTGTTGATTGCCGCGTTCGTGCCGGCCACAAAAGTCGGTTTCATGAATCTGCAGGGCCTGGTTCTGTTCGGACTTTACCTTTTCGGGATCGTCGCCGGCATTCTGACGGCGTTGCTGATTCGAAAGACCGCTCTGCGCGGGCCGAAGCCGCCTTTCGCACTGATGTTGCCGGAGTTTCGTCGACCGAATCTCCAAACGGTGTTGATTCAGCTGCTCGGGCGCGCGAAGGTTTTTCTTTATCGCGCCGGCACCGTAATTTTCGCTGTCGCCGTGATTGTCTGGTCGCTGGCCTACTATCCGCGGGCGGATCTGCTTGCACCGCAGGTCGGGCAGCAGCGCAGCATTGCGGCATATACATTGTCTGGCGAGGAACTGGCTGCCGAATACCAACGCATCGACAACGTTGCGGCAGCTGCGCAGATGGAGCAAAGCTGGCTGGGAAGGGCCGGACGATTCGTCGAACCGGCGTTTGCGCCGCTCGGATGGGACTGGCGCGTCTCCGCCGCGGTCATCGCCGGCTTTCCGGCACGCGAGGTCGTTATCGCCGTACTCGGGACCGTCTACGCCGTCGGCGACGAGGCTGACGAAGTCACCTTGTCGAGTCGATTGAAAACGTCGACCTGGCCGGACGGCAGGCCGGTGTTTACCTTGCCAATGGTAATCGGCCTGCTGATTTTCTATGCCTGCTGTCTGCAGTGCGCGGCAACGCTGGCTGTTATTCGTCGGGAGACCAATTCTTGGCGATGGCCGATCTTCGCGTGGACGTACATGACCGCGATCGGCTATATCGGCGCGCTGCTCGCGTTCCAGTTGGGTAGTAATTAGAGGACGCAGAGTCGGCGCGCGGCCTCTTCCAGTGTGGCATCGTCCTTGGCGAAGCAGAACCTGAGGCGCTTGCCGGTAAACGGCGTTTCGCAAAATACCGATAAAGGAATCGAGGCAACGCCTATCTCGCGCGTCCACTGCTTTGCGAGCGCCAGGTCTTTATCATCGCTGATCTCGCCGTAGTCAAGGATCTGAAAAAATGTGCTTGGCGTAGGTTTGAATCGAAAACGGGAGCCCTCGAGCAGGCCGCAAAAGTGATCGCGTTTTTGCTGGTAGAACGCCGGTAAATCGGCATAGAAGTCCGGGTCGCTGACAAGAAAATCGGCGACACCGTGCTGCATCGGCGTGCTGACCGCGAAAGTTGTGAATTGATGGACCTTTCGAAATTCAACGGTCAAGGGCGCGGGCGTTATGCAATAGCCGAGCTTCCAGCCCGTCGCGTGGAACGTCTTGCCAAACGACGCGACGACGAGCGTTCGCTCCCAGAGCTCGTCGTGGCTCAACAGGCTCCGGTGCGGTTCGCCATCGAAAACGATGTGTTCGTAGACTTCATCGGACAACAACAGACAGTTCGTATCGCGGACGATCTCGGCGAGTTGCTCGAGATCAGCCGCAGACATAATCGCGCCGGTCGGGTTATGCGGAAAATTTACGATGATCAGTCGCGTGTTCGCATTGATCGTGTCTTTGAGACATTGCCAGTCGATGCCGAAGTCATGGCCGTTGGCGGCGATCTGCAATGGTACGTGGCGGGTGATACCACCGGCCAGCGTAATGGCGGGTTCGTACGAATCGTAAGCCGGATCGAGGACAATGACCTCGTCACCCGCATGAACGACCGCCTGGATGGCGCTAAACAGGCCTTCGGTTGCGCCGGTACAGACGGTAATTTCTGTGTCGACATCCACGCTGCGGCCATGCGAGCGCTGTGTCTTTTCCGCAATTGCTTCCCGTAATGCGGGAATGCCCGGCATTGGCGCGTACTGATTCGCGCCGTGTGTCAGGTGATAGGTAATTCGGTCTGTCAAGCCTTCCGGTGGTTCGAAACTCGGAAACCCCTGCGACAGATTGATGGCGCCGGTGTCATGAGCAAGCTGGCTCATGACCGTGAAGATCGTGGTGCCGACGTCGGGAAGTTTGCTGGAGATAGAACGACTCATGGGGACATTCTGCTTTAATGCAGCGACGCGTTAAAGCAGAATGTCCCCATTAGCAGTCGTTTTCACTGTCCAATAGCGACTGAGTTTCTTCGTCAGGAGCGGCTGACGCACTATTGCCTGCGTCAAATACGACGCGCCAGTCGCCGTCTGCATTCTTCCGCCAGACCGAGTTAAAGGTTCCCCAGTTTTCGACGCGGTTACCTTCCGAGTCTTCGGCGATCATCCGGTACGGGCCGCGCGTCAGTGCGAGCGTGCCTTCTTCCAGAACCTCGACGAATTTAGGGCGCCATTTTATCACGGGACCATCATCGGCAAAGAAAGGCTGCCAGGCGGCAACAATTTCTTCGGGTCCTCTCGTCACCGTGCTTCCGACAAATCGTGCATCCGTATCCAGAAAGGATTTGAATTCCTCGGTGTCTCTGCTTTCGACCGACTGACTGAACGCTATTTCCTGACACCGAACGTCGTCGATTATGTCGGCAAATGCAACGACGCTGAATACCAGAATGACGGCTATGTACGCGATCTTATGCATGCTCTCAAGTGTAGCTCACGGTCAGCGTAGTCAGCCGATATTGATCGTATTAAGACCAGCGGGCGAATCGATATCGGAGAAAGGTGAGTTCTATTAAGGAAACGGAGGAGTTTCGCGGCGATCTCGCCAATTACCGGGAGAATTGGCTGCCGCCGCCATCCGCGTGGATGGTTTTCACAGATAGTGTCAGTCACACGGTTCCGTCGGGGCAGCACTGCCTGGTTACGTCGCCTCTAGTGCCACTTCAGATCTGCCAGGCCAAGCAGCTGTCACCGTATTACGTATTCAAGAAGGGAATTTAAACGTCGCCAACGCGAGTCACGGACTCGTTTATTATTCGACGTCCCGAGCTGCCGATATTGCACGGCGATATGTGTGCGCAAGCTTGCCGGCCTATAAGGATCGTTGGTAGCCCGATACGAGATTCTACGTAGCGTCCAGGCGATCGACAGGTGCCATCATATGGCTCCGGAGGGCTTATCAGTCAGGGAGGCTAGCCATGCTAAAGAGAGCCGAATCTGCGGAAAACCTTGACCTCTTCGTTAACGCCAGGCAGCAATTTGAAAGGGCGTTGACCTGGATCGATGGCATCAAGGTCGGGATCATCGACTATCTCATTAATCCGAAGCGCACCATGCACGTGCGTTTTCCCGTGCACATGGATGACGGGTCGATACGGACATTCCATGGTTTCAGGGTCTTGCACAACCGGGTTCGCGGACCTGGCAAGGGCGGTATCCGGTATCACCCGGACGTAACCTCAGCCGAGGTCGCCGCGCTCGCCGCATTCATGACGTGGAAGACCGCCGTGGTCGATATTCCCTTCGGCGGCGGTAAAGGCGGCGTCGTCTGCAATCCAAAAGAACTGAGTCGCGACGAGCTACGACGAATTACCCGTCGATTCGTGGCAGAGCTCGGCGATGCGATCGGGCCGCATACCGACGTTCCCGCCCCGGACATGTATACCGACCAGCAGACGATGGCCTGGATCTATGACACGTTTGACCTGATGCACCCGGGCAAGAACAACCTTGCCGTCGTCACGGGCAAACCGCTGGATATCGGCGGCTCCGTGGGGCGCGACGAAGCGACTGCGAGAGGCGGTCTGTTCGCGACAGAGCAACTCCTGAAGCTCGGAGTCATTCCTGACATGCAAGAACTCGCCGGGGCGCGCGTAGCGATACAGGGATACGGCAATGCAGGCTCTACGGCGGCGCGGTTATTTCACGCGGAAGGTGCCCGCATCGTGGCGGTCAGCGACTCTCGCGGAGGAATCAGCAACGACGACGGATTGGATCCGGAACAGATTCTGGCGCACAAGAACGAATCCGGTAGCGTTGTCGGCTTCTCGGAGGCGACAAACATCAGTAATGACGAATTGCTTGCATATGATTGCGACATCCTGATTCCGGCGGCGCTGGAATGCCAGATCCGGGCAGACAATGCGAATGACGTAAGAGCCAAGCTTATCGTAGAGCTCGCCAACGGCCCATTGACGACGATGGCAGACGATATCCTGCAAGAGAGAGGCGTCGTGGTATTGCCAGATATCGTCGCCAACGCCGGCGGCGTAGTCGTCAGCTATTTCGAGTGGGTGCAGAATCTCGAGAACCAGCGATGGGACCTCGATAAAGTCGACAATCGTCTCAAGAAGAAGATGAATCATGCCGTCGACAACACTGTCGAACGGTGGAACGCCCTGAAGGAACGTTCAGAGGAGGGCGCCGACGGGGGTGGTTCTCATCCGACCCTGCGTGACGCGGCACTCGTCATGGCGATTGAGAGAATTGCAACCGTCGTTCTGCAGCGCGATATCTGGCCCTGAGAGGGGATGTCACACTGTCATCGAGATTACGACTCTGTACGGTGCTGGCAGCGATGATCGCGGATAGACGATTCAGTCTGCCTTAGAGAAACTGACGAATTCGGGAAAAGAAAAAGCGGCCCGAGGGCCGCTTTTTCAATTTGTGGATGCTGCGGGTAGTACTGCTTTGTTGTTCTTTCGGCTCCTTCGCAAGTCCACCTCCCTTTCGGTTGGTATTCCCGCTCCTGACCCGAAATAACTCTTAGTATCGGGCTACCCGGGGCATCACGAACCAGTGACGTTCCGAGGTCAACCAGCTCGTTCCTTCAGTTCAAGACCCGGGCTTACGCCTGTTTCTCGTCCTTCCGGTTCTGCCGTTCGCATCCTCCGCCCCCGACACTCGTCGAGGCTCGGACCTCTTCAGCAGGGCGGTTGTCAACAAGCGAACTTGTTGGCGCGTGGGCCGTAGGCCCACGTTGAATTTAGCGAATCAAAAAATAAATGCAAACGAAGACCGGCAAGGCAGTAAAGCAGTATTTCGCAGCGCTTTTCTATCCGACAGCTTGGCGGCTCTTCTTAAAGTATCTTCCGAAGTGTCGACGTCTTATTGCACCGCAAGTCTGCGCAAACTTTGCCAAACAGACGCCGGAACGGGTCCTATGTCTTGTCCGGATTGGCGAGTTTTGTTGGGTCTGCCGCGCTGCCGCTTACCGTAGCTGCCTGCAGATATCGTTCCAGGTGCGTGAAATCACGATCATAAATGTCGTCAAAGAATGCGACATCCCCACTGTCCAGCACCCTGACGGTGAAGTAGGCGAGATGTATCGGAATGGTTTCGTCCAGATTGACCTGGCGTCTTTCACCACCTGAGATGGTCGAGTTGATCTGGGTCTCAGTCCACCCGGCATCCTTCTCCAGCAGGGCCCGGGCGAGCACGTCGGGCTCTTCTAAACGAATGCAGCCATGACTAAAGGCTCGTCTGGGCCGCGAATACAGGTTCTTCGCCGGACTGTCGTGTAGATAGATGTTTCGTGGATTGGGAAACAGAAACTTAACAACGCCGAGTGCGTTATGCGATCCCGGTGTTTGTCGAACGCGGTAAGGGAACTGACTGAAGTCGACATTGCTGAAGTCAACTTCTTCGGGCGCTATTGCTTGTCCGTCGGCCAACAGCTCGTAGCGATTTGTGCTCAGGTAGCTACCGTTCTTTTGAAGCGCGGGCAGCAGCTCTTTTCGCACGATGCTACGTGGGACGTACCAGAACGGATTGAATACGAGATATTCGATTTCGTCGCTGAATTCCGGGGTCGGGTTCGATCTCGAACCCACGACGACACGCATGGACAGGCTCTGCTCACGCTCACGAACATACCGTAAGCGGTACTCGGGGATGTTGACGAGAATATGATCTCGGCCGAGATCCACGGGCAAATGCCGCCAGCGATCAAGATTCAGCTTGATGAGCGCGATTCGCTCATCGTTGCTCATATCAAGCTGCCGCACCGTGCTGGGCCCCACGATGCCGTCACTCGCCAGGCCATTGCTACTTTGATACGCCTTGACCGCCTGCTCCAAAACCTCGTCGAACGTCGTTCGCTTATCTTCTCCTTCGGCAGGATCGTCGGGGCCCAGGAGGCGTTCTCTGAGCCGGCCGACGCGCGGCCCAACGTCGCCTCGCGAAAGAGCAGGGCCTTCGCCGACCAGAATCCGGGACCTCGACCGCGGCAGCGACTCATAGGCGCGCAATGCCTTGCGCAACGCATCATACTGTGGGTCGCCAGGGGCAAGTCGATCGAAGAACTGTTCGAGTTCACCCGCTTTAGCGGCGTCGAGGATCGCAGTCGCTAGCGAATTCGTCCGTTCCTGATCCGTCAGTTCAGCGAATTCCGCAGGCCGCATATCGTGCGCGAGGCGCACCAGGCTGTTCGTCAAGCCCAGCTCGAAATCCTGCCATCGCCCGCCGTTACCCTGAGCCAGTGCCGCATATTGCCTGTGGAAAGCATTTACTCGATAGAGCTGATCGTCGAGTCCATGCGAATACGCAGTCGCAAGAATGCGCAGCGCGGTCTTCGCTTGCGGTGTTGGTTTACCGGCGCGGACCCAGACATGCTGTTCTTGATTGGCTTTGTCGGCAGAGTCAGCAATGGCTGCACTGGGCGCGCGCTGCGGGATTCCGGAGCGGGCCTCGGTAGCCTCCGCAAAGAAAAAAAGCAACACCACGAATAGGAGCGCATGGCTGGGCATTATGTCTTGCACCTTCTTGTTCTTCTTTAATAACAAGATGCAAGTTGCACACCATTTGACATACCGTTTTGTGGCGTCGGCGGCAGGCTTGACGGGCAGATTTTTGTGACGCAGGTCTCATTCGCGACGTCGAGCTTGCGGCGTCCGGCCCATTGCCGGCGGCGAAAGTAACCCTTTCTGCGTTGGAATTTTTTACAGTTTTCGTAGTGCTCGAGTGAGTAAGTGCAGCCGAGTCAACTGCAAGTTGCGCTGGCCGATGCTTGCTGCTAACCCGGATCCGACTCCGCGCCGGCAGCCGTCTTCAACAATCCCCTGAACGCCTGGCGCGCCGTACTCTTGTCCTGGACGACCTGCAGTACTTCCCGCGCGATCGGCATGTCCACGCCATATTGCTCGGCAAGCGCCACGACGGCTGGCGCGCTCTTTACGCCTTCGGCAACCATGAACATCTCGTCGACGATTTCCTTGATCGTCCGGCCTTTGCCGAGCTCATATCCAACCGTTCGATTTCGGCTTTGCGCACTTGTGCAGGTCGCGATCAGGTCTCCGGTGCCGGCCAGTCCTGCAAAGGTCTGCGGTTCGCCGCCCATCGCCACACCAAGGCGCGTGATCTCGGCCAACCCGCGGGTAATGACGGCCGAGCGCGTGTTTTCGCCGGCACCCTGTCCGTCACCCATGCCGGTGGCGATCGCAATGATGTTCTTGAGCACGCCGCCGAGTTCGCAACCGATGACGTCATGATTGGTGTAAACACGAAACAAGCCGCTGTGAAACAGCTTCTGCAGTTCCCTGACGATGACCTCGTCATCCATAGCGATGACGCTGGCGGCGGCATAGCCCGACATGATCTCTCGTGCCAGGTTCGGTCCGGTCAATACGCCGGCCGGATGCCCGGGGAGAACCTCGTTGATCAGCTCGGTCATGCGTTTGCCGGTGCTGAGTTCGAGTCCCTTGCTCAGACTGATGACGGGCACCCAGGGCCGAATGTGCGGCTTGATCTGTTCCAGCACGCCGCGGAACGACTGCGACGGAATACCCATGATGATCACGTCCATCCCGGTTACGGCATCCTCGATGTTGTTCGTTGCGCGGACATTTTCTGGTAGCACCGCATCGGGCAGGAATTTGGTGTTGCTGTGATGCGTATTGATCTCGTCCACGGTGTCTCGATTCCTGGCCCACAACGTGATTGGCGCATTCCTGGCGATCAACGCCGCCACGGTCGTTCCCCAGGATCCTCCCCCGAGCAGTCCTGCGTTAAGATTCATAGTGATCCCCTGATTCTTCTTGTGTCGTCTTCGTGCCGTACATCTGATCCGGCGTCAGCACTTCCGGAAAGCGCTCTCTCAATGCGCAACGCATCGTGTAGCAAAGGTGGCAATGATCGGCATAGCCGTCTTCGTGATCAAGTTTGTATCGGCGAGCAATCTCTGCCGGGCCGCCGGCAAGCAGCGGACCGACGATCGGGTGCGCGTCCGGATCATAGCCCGCCATAATTTCTGCCAGCGGGTGCTCGAGCATATTGCCAATAGAAATGCCCTGGCAAATGTGCAGGTTACCGAAAGGGTCGACATGTACCCGGTCCGGGCTGCGCAAATCCTCCCACGGGCATTCGGTGAATTCTTCCCAGGGTTTCGTACCAACCCGCGATGCCAGTAATTCTGCAGCACGACCCCTGTAAAGCACCGCGGATTCGCCCGCCGGCAACGTGCCGGCGGCGCCGGCCACCTCAGCGTCTCCGGGCTGGGCGACGCTGATGAAATCCACCGGAATCCCCAGCTGTTTTGCCGCGCCGCGTGCGATATCCGGATACTTTGAGCCTTCACTGCCGCCGTGGTACACGTCGCTGCTGATAGACAAATCGTCGATAAGGCCGGCGAACGGTTTCAACCATTCCATCGCGTCGGTGTGCGTAGTAGCCCAATAGGCATTGGTGACGATGCCCACGCTAAAGCCACGCTCTTTGGCCTTACGAGCACCGCTGCACAAAAGCGGGTAGTAAAGAAAAGCTTCGCCACCTTCGAAATAGATCCATTTGATGGTCCCCGTCGCCGTGGCTTCAGCGAGAATGTGCTCGATCGATTCAGCTGTCATCGTGCCGCTTTGAGACGGTCCTCCCCATACAAAGCAGTGGTCGCATTCGTAGTTGCACTCATAGGTCAGCAACAGGTGCAATCCGGATAGCGGCGTTAATGGACTCTCGGGAGTCATACACAAGACTATAGCGCAATCGCTGAAGCCGTAGTCTCAATTGACGCTTTAATACGGATCGGACCTCATACTGTCGACGCGGCAAGCAACAGGAGGAGGGCCGACCATCGGTTGGCCCCACCGGAGTCGGGCCGCATTGTGTATTAAACTCCGTCATCCCCTGATTCGTAGAACCGTACCGAGGCCCTGGTAATGTCTTTTAGCAAGATTGTCGTTGTATCGGCGTCGCTTTTCCTGAGTGGCTGCGGTATCACGGCTAATGACAATGTCCTGATCGGCAAGAACAGGGTTGCGAATTGGCAAAGCAAGCTGGTTATCGCCCACCGCGGCGCGAGCGGTTACCTGCCCGAGCATACGATTGCGGCGAAGGCGATGGCGTATGCGCAGGGCGCGGATTACATCGAGCAGGACCTCGTTATGACGCGCGACGGCGAGGTCGTCGTATTGCATGACCACCATCTCGACACGGTTTCCAATGTCCGTGACGTGTTTCCGGACAGGGCTCGCGCGGACGGCCGGTTTTATGTGATCGACTTTACGCTGTCCGAACTACGGCAACTCGCAGTTTCCGAGCGCTTTCAGATGGACAGCGATCATCAATCGGCGGTATTCGAAGACCGCTTTCCACTCGGACAGTCGTCTTTCGGAATCAGCACGTTTGCCGAGGAAATTGAGCTTGTTCACGGACTGAACAAGTCGACGGGCCGTTCGGTCGGTATCTACCCGGAGATAAAGAGCCCGGCGTTTCATCGCGAGGAAGAAAAGGACATTTCCATGGCCGTGCTCGAGGTCCTGCGCGAATACGGCTACTCAACAATGCAGGATAAGGTGTTCCTGCAATGTTTCGATCCATTCGAGCTTCAGCGAATTCATGATGAGTTGCTACCCGCAATGAATATGGCCGTACCGCTCGTTCAGCTGCTCGGAACGGGGCCTGAGTTTGAGCCACTACTGACGGAACAGGGGCTGCAGCGGGTTGCCGCTTACGCCGACGGCATCGGTCCATCGATGTTCCTGATTATAAAGCCGGACTCGGTCGCGACCGGCCTGCAGGGAACGGACCTGGTTGAACGCGCACACGGGCTGGGACTCATCGTGCATCCGTACACGTTTCGCCGCGATCAGCTTCCGGCCTTCGTTGAAGACTTCGACGAACTTCTTCAAATCTATCTCGACGACATGGACGTCGATGGCGTGTTCACCGATTTCCCGGATCTTACCGTTACATTCCTTGAGTCCAACTTGTGATCGGCTTTCTAAAGCCAGCGCCTCACCGCCAGCCGTTACCCGACAATAAGATCGATTCAACCTATAGACGCCTGCGCCTGCAGGTATTTGTCGGCATCTTCATCGGCTATGCGGGCTACTACCTGGTACGCAAGAACTTTTCACTCGCGATGCCGTACCTCATTGATGAAGGTTATTCGAAAACGGATCTGGGTCTCGCGCTCTCGGGTGTATCGATCGCCTACGGATTGTCGAAATTCATCATGGGCAACGTATCCGATCGCAGTAACCCGCGCGTGTTCATGGCGATGGGCCTGTTTTGCTCGTCATTGATCATGATCTTCATGGGCATCGTGCCGTTCGCGACCAGCTCGGTGACGGTCATGTTCACGTTGCTGTTGATGAATGGCTGGTTTCAAGGGATGGGCTGGCCGCCGTCGGGCAGAGTCATGGTGCACTGGTTCTCGCTTGGAGAGCGTGGCACCAAAATGGCGATCTGGAATGTCGCCCACAACATTGGCGGTGGCATGGTAGGTCCAATCGCAATTCTGGCGATGGCAGTATTCGCGGACTGGCACGCAATCTTGTACATGCACGGTTTCTTTGCGATGGCGATTGCGGCGTTTATCTTGCTGACGGTTCGGGATACGCCCCAATCGATGGGTTTATGCTCAATTGAGAAGCATCACAATGACTACCCGAAAGCGTACGAATACAGCGAGGTCCAGGAGAAAGAGCTGTCGGCGAGAGCCATTTTCCTCGAGCATGTACTGAACAACCGGTTGCTGTGGACCATCGCGCTCGCCAATGCGTTCGTCTATTTTGTGCGCTACGGCGTACTGGATTGGGCGCCAACCTACCTGGCCGAGGCGAAAGCGTTTTCCTTCGCAGACTCGGGCTGGGCGTATGCGTACTACGAGTTCGCCGGTATTCCCGGCACGCTCGTGTGTGGCTGGCTGTCTGACAAAGTTTTCAAGGGTCGGCGTGAGCCGGCCTCGATTCTCTACTTGCTACTGACGCTGGCGTGCGTACTGGTTTACTGGAAGAACCCGGTCGGCAATCCCAATATCGACGTCGCCATGCTTATCGGCATCGGCTTTTTTGTCTACGGGCCGATTATGCTCATCGGCGTCCACGCGCTGGATCTGGCACCCAAGAAGGCCGCCGGCACGGCGGCGGGCTTCACCGGATTGTTCGGCTATGTCGGAGGCGCAGTTGCCGCAAACATCGTCATCGGTATCGTCGTGGACGCGGCAGGCTGGAATGCCGGTTTCACCTTGATTGCAGCCGCTTGTGGGCTAGCGATCGGTCTGATCGCTCTTGCATGGTGGGCTGAGCAGCAGGCGCTCGAGCATTGAAGCGTGCATGCCTGCCGAACTTGCTGCGAAAATGACTGAACTACGGCTTGCGCTTCGGATCGTTGCCGGAAAAAGGTGGCACTGAGACTGGATCCGGTGCTGCACTCACCATGATCTGAATATGCCTATCGCGGCAAGCCGTGCATCGGCGGTCCCAGCCGCGTCCGCGGCCCCCCAAATCGGGTCCGGATTTGAAGACAGATTCATTTGACCCAGAAAGATCACTATCTGACTGATGTTTTCCCGCAATCCCGGGCCGGCAAGCGTTGCCGACACCTGTTCATCGAGAATGCTGGCAAAAGGCTCTCCGATCAGCCTTCTTACGAATGCGTTGTCTTCGTGCGCTTCCAGAGGCAACAGTGATTCGCCCGACTGCGACTTGTAATCGTCAGAGATCGCTTGCAGCAGGCTGTGTATCAAATACGCGTCGTCCATCAAACCGATCAGGCCGAGCTGGTCGGGAATGGTATCGTCTGGAGCCAGAAAATAGTTTTCGGCAGCATCAAGAACGGGCTGTACCTCCTGCAGCGCACCGATTTTCGCTGCAGCAGCCTCGATCATCATCATAAGCGCCAGTGCATGTTCAACATAGTCGCTAACGAAGTTGATGATTTTCCGCACTTCCAACTCGGTAAGAACCTGTCGATTGACATTTGCCAGATGGATCAAGGCTCGGCGCAACATGCCCGATTGTCGCTCTACGGCCTTACCTTCTTCTATAAGTGCTCGAATTTCTTCGCTTTGCATTCCCTTCACCGGTGAGACGGCTTTCCGACCAAACGTTTAAGAGAGTCTACCGCTTTATTTGCTTGCAGACCGCTGACGCCGTCAAGTGGCGGAGTGTGAGGTGAGCCCGCTCAGTCTGTGTGCGGGTTGAGTGGGGTCGAGCTGCGGGCCGAGAACACGGCCATGGCCTGCATTGGAT
>CAMYMR010000045.1 GCA_947259285.1 uncultured Woeseiaceae bacterium
CATGCCGCAGCCGGGCGCCGTCAGCGTCATATCAACGCTGACCGAGCGATTGCCATTGCCGAGTGGCGTGACTTCGCAACGGTATACCAGGCCAAGGTTTACGATGTCGACGGGGATTTCCGGGTCATAACAGGTCTTGAGCTGGTCCCAAATTACCGCTTCGATGTCGGCATCCGTCGCATTCTCCGGGACCTTCGGGGGCGGCACCGGCTCTTTGCCGAGCGCATCGGCATCCGTTCCGGAAATCCGGAACAGGTTGCCTTCCACGTAAACCGTAAAGCTGCCACCGAGTGCCTGCGTAATGAAGCCACTGGTTCCCTCACGCAAGGTAAGCAGCTCGCCGGCCGGAATGATGATGGCGGACACATCGCGCGACAGTGAAAACGGCTCATTGGTGTGACCAAACATCGTGTTTCTTACTCCGTGGTAGCCGGGGTTGGCTGATGGCTCAACGCCGAATGCAGTGCATGCCAGGCGAGGGTTGCGCATTTGACGCGCGATGGAAACTCGCGAACGCCGTCGAGCGCCTTTAGTTTCGCAAGCGGCACGTCAACGTCGATATCGACGGCCGAGCCCTCGTCGATGCCACTCTGCGTCAATCGGGCGGAGACCGTGTCAAAGAGGGCATCCGCATCATCGACGGACATGCCAAGGACTGCATCCGTAAGCAGCGAAGCCGAAGCCATGGAGATGGCGCAACCCGAGCCTTCGAAGCTCGTTCCCTCGATGCGCCCGTGATTGTCGATATTGAAGTACATCTTCAGTTTGTCGCCGCACAGCGGATTAATGCCTTCTGCTTTGTGCGTGGCATTGTCGAGGCGGCCGAAATGCCTGGGATTTCGCGCATGATCGAGTATGAGTTCACGATACAGATCGTAGAGCTCGGCATTGTTCGCGGCCTGTTTCGTCATGTGAACAACTGCCGAGCCTTGAGCAGCGCCGCGATCAGGCGATCCACATCGTCACTGTTGTTGTAGAACGCAATCGATGCTCGCGCGGTGCCCGAAATCCCGAATCGCGACATCACCGGCATGGCGCAATGGTGGCCGGTACGAATGGCAACGCCCTGGTGATCAAGAATGGTGCCGAGATCGTGCGAGTGGATATCGTCGAGCAGGAAGGACTGTACGCTGGCCTTGCTGGCGGCGGTGCCTATCAGACGAATTCCGTCGACAGACTCTAGCGCTGCTACCATGTAGTCGTGGAGATCGCGCTCGTAATCCGCGATGCGCTGCATACCGATACTTTGCAGGTAATCGACGGCTGCACCGAGGCCGATTACGCCGCCAATGTTGGGCGTGCCAGCTTCAAACTTGTAAGGCAGCTCGTTGTAGACCGTGGATTCGAAACTAACCTCGAGAATCATGTCGCCACCGCCCTGGTAGGGCGGCATGGATTCCAGATGCGCTTCGCGTGCATACAGGACGCCGGTGCCCGTGGGCCCAAACATCTTGTGTCCCGAGAATGCATAGAAGTCGCAGTCCAGGTCCTGAACGTCGATGGCCATATGCGGCACGCCCTGAGCGCCATCGACAAGCACCGGGATATCGCGTTCGCGGGCCTCGGCGATGATGCCCTTGATCGGGTTGACCGTACCGAGTGCATTGGATACGTGACCGATCGCGAGGATAAACACGTCGTCGGTCAGGAGCGCCCAGAGCTTCTCCAGCTCCAGCTGACCCTGGTCATCCATCGGCGCAACCACCAGTTCGGCGCCTGTCTGTTCACACACCAGTTGCCAGGGGACGATATTCGCATGATGTTCGAGGTGCGTGATCAGGACCTTGTCGCCCGGTCCGATTCGGGGCCGGCAAAAACTTTGAGCGACGAGGTTTATGGACTCCGTCGTACCGCTGGTCATTACCACTTCGGTGCGACTTGCCGCGTTGATGAAGTCACGTATTTTGTCTCGCGCGCCTTCAAATGCGTCCGTTGCCCGCTGGCTTAGCGTGTGCACGCCACGGTGCACATTGGCGTGATCCTCGCGGTGATAGTGAGCGACCGCGTCGATCACGGCCGCAGGCTGCTGTCCGGAGGCAGCGCTGTCCAGGTACACGAGCGGGTGGCCATTGACGGACTGACTCAGGATTGGAAAGTCCTTGCGCCACTCGGCGGAAATTGAAGAGGGTTTTAGCTGCGCCTGGCTCATGTCAGAAGATCCGCGATGAAGTCCGCTTCGATGAGTTCGCCGAGGCGAGATTCGACGAGGTCGGTAATGGTACCCGTCACCGCCGTCACCGGCGCACGCTGCACCAGGTCCGCCGCGAACGCGTGCGTCAATACCCGGGTGGCGTGGTTCTTGCCGAGGCCGCGCGACCGCAAATAGAAAAGGGCCTTTTCATCGAGCTGGCCAACGGTTGTCCCGTGGCTGCACTTGACGTCGTCGGCATAGATTTCGAGTTCCGGCTTCGCGTCGATTTCGGCTTTCTCGGAGAGCAGCAAATTGTGGTTTGCCTGCCTGGCGTCGGTGCCGTCCGCGCCTTTGTGCACGATGGCTTTGCCGTTCCAGACGCAGCGGCACTTGCCGTTAAGGATGCCGCGATATTCCTGTGACGAGGTCGCAGGACCGACTCGGTGATCGACGCGCGTGTGATTATCGATATGCTGTCCGTCGCCGGCGAGGTACAGGCCGTCGAAAGAAACGTCAGCTCCGGGCTGACCGAGATCGATGTCGATATCGTTGCGAATAAGGGCGCCGCCAAGATCGTAACTCGCCATGCGCAGCGCTGCATTGCGCCCGGGCACGACCGAGGTTCGTCCGGTCTGTACGTGCCGCTTTGCGCGATTCTGGATGCGCACGTGCCGAACTTCGGCTGCCTCTCCAATATTCAAGGTCAGCACCGAGTTGGCATAGTGATCCTGTTCGCCGTCCGACACATGGTATTCGATCAGGTCGGCCGAAGCGTCAGGTGCAACTTCAATCTCAATATACGACTGTGTGACGCCGACGTTCGCGCCGGCCCGGTCGATGAGCAAAATGCCGACGGGTTTGTCGAGGCGTTCGGTGATTCGGATGCGCAAGCCATCTTGCCGCAGTGCGGCGTTGAGATCCGCCAGCGGTCGTCCGGCTGCAAATTGGGGCGGTGCGTCGCTAAGCCGGGAAACTTGGATACCACGAGCCTCGGAATGACCAATTGGCGTCGCGTCAACGGCACCATCGGCGATGACGAACCATATCGCGTCAATCGACCCGGGAATCGCGTCGGCAATATCCGGTCGGTCAGCAGACGTCGGCTGGTGTCCGCCGGCATGCAACCAGCGGTTGCTGATATCGACTAACGGCGACAGGTCCGTGTATTTCCAGTCTTCGTCGCGCAGCGTTGGCAGACCGTGCTCATCCAGGTGCGCGAGCGCCGCTTCGCGAGACGGCGCCAGGCCGCGGTTCGGCAGTTGCCGAACGGCTTCACGCAGGCGGTCGATGTCGAGAGTGGCCGATTTCATCCGGTCGCCGCCTCACGCAGCCAGTCGTAGCCGCGTTCTTCGAGCTCGAGCGCCAGTGTCTTGTCGCCTGACCGGACGATCTTGCCGTGCGACAGTACGTGCACATAGTCCGGCTCGACATAGTCGAGCAGCCGCTGATAGTGGGTAACCAGGATAATCGCGCGCTCCGGGTCGCGCAGCGCATTCACTCCCTCGGCGACAGCTTTGAGCGCATCGATATCCAGTCCGGAATCGGTTTCGTCGAGGATCGCAAGCTTTGGTTCGAGCATCGCCATCTGCAATATCTCGTTGCGCTTTTTCTCTCCGCCGGAGAATCCTTCATTGACACCGCGATTCAAGAACTTGGGGTCCATGCCGAGCAGTGCCATCTTTTCCCGCGCCAGCTTCAGGAATTCGAAGGCGTCGATCTCGTCAAGTCCCTGGTGCTTGCGCTTTGCGTTAACGGCGGCCTTCAACAGGTAGGCATTGTTGACGCCCGGAATTTCGACAGGATACTGAAATCCAAGGAATATGCCTTCGCGGGCGCGTTCTTCCGGCGAGAGTTCCAACAGGTCCTGGCCGTTGTAATCGACAGTTCCGCCGGTCACCTCGTAGTCTTCGTGTCCCGCGACGACCTGCGCCAATGTGCTTTTACCGGAGCCGTTCGGGCCCATGATCGCATGGACTTCGCCTTTCTTAACGGCCAGCGATAGCCCGCGCAATATTTCGCTTTCGCCAATGCGGGATTTGAGGTCCTTGATGTCGAGCATTTCTGTTTCCTTAGCCAACAGCGCCTTCGAGACTGACGTTCAGCAGCGCCTGCGCCTCGACGGCAAATTCCATGGGTAATTCCTTGAACACTTCCTTGCAGAATCCATTCACAATCATATTGACCGCGTCCTCTTCCGATATGCCGCGCTGTCTGCAATAGAACAGCTGATCGGCTGAAATCTTCGAGGTGGTCGCTTCGTGCTCGACTTTCGCGGTCGGATTCCTGATTTCCATGTAAGGAAAGGTATGCGCGCCACACTGCTTGCCAATCAGCAGTGAGTCACACTGGGTATGATTTCTCGCGCCGTGCGCCTGCGGCATAACGCGCACAAGACCACGGTAGGCGTTTTCGGCCCGTCCGGCCGATATACCTTTGGAGACGATGGTGCTGCTCGTATCCTTGCCAATGTGGATCATCTTGGTGCCGGTATCCGCCTGCTGCATGTTGTTTGCGACGGCGACAGAGTAGAACTCGCCCACCGAATTGTCGCCACGCAACAGGCAGCTCGGGTATTTCCACGTGATCGCGGAGCCCGTTTCGACCTGGGTCCAGGAAATCTTCGAGTTCGCGCCGCGACAGTCACCACGCTTCGTGACGAAGTTGTAGATTCCACCCACGCCGTTCTCGTCTCCGGGGTACCAGTTCTGCACGGTCGAGTACTTGATCTCGGCATCTTTGAGAGCGACCAGCTCAACCACGGCGGCGTGCAGCTGATTCTCATCGCGCATGGGTGCAGTGCAGCCTTCGAGGTAACTGACGTGACTGCCTTCGTCTGCAATGATCAACGTGCGTTCAAACTGTCCGGTGTTGGCCGCGTTGATGCGAAAGTATGTCGACAGCTCCATCGGGCATCGCACGCCTTTCGGAATGTAGACGAAGGAGCCGTCGCTGAAGACCGCCGAGTTCAGTGCGGCGAAGAAGTTATCGCGACGCGGCACCACCGAGCCGAGGTATTTTCGAACGAGCTCCGGGTGTTCGAGTACGGCCTCGGAAAAGGAGCAGAAGATGACGCCGGCCTCCGACAGTTTCTTCTTGAACGTGGTCGCAACCGAGACGCTATCGAACACCGCATCCACGGCCACACCGGCGAGTCGTGCGCGCTCGTGCAGCGGTATGCCGAGCTTGTCATAGGTTTCCAGGAGCTTCGGGTCCACTTCGTCGAGGCTCTTGGGTCGATCATCGTCGGACTTCGGTGCGGCGAAATACGAAATGTCGTTGTAGTCGATTTTCGGATAGTGCACATGCGCCCACTCAGGCTCACGCATCTCCAGCCATTGCCGATACGCCTGCAGACGCCACTCGAGCATGAATTCTGGCTCTTTCTTTCTTGCGGAGATTGCCCGTACGACATTTTCGTCGAGTCCCGGCGGAAGACTCTCGGTCGCGATGTCGGTGACAAAACCGTGTTCGTAACGCCGGTTGACCAGATGCTCGAGGTTTTCAGGTTCGGTTGCCATGGCTTCAGTTCTTGTCTTCAACGTTGATGGACATGCCCGCAAAGCGGAAATTCGGTACGGGGCTATTGGTTCGTATCAAGTCGCTTAAGGTGACGTCGTCGAGCGCATGTCGAATGGCAACATTGATTCTCTGCCACGCTCCCCCGACACTGCAGACGCTCTCATGTTCACACAGGCTCTCCGACGAGCTGCATTCGGTGATCGAAACCGGGCCCTCCAGCGCGTCGATCACGTCGGCGGCGCTAATGGCCTTCGGGCTGCGTGCCAGTTCATAGCCGCCGTTTGCACCGCGCGTCGAGGTGACAAGGCCAGCCCTGGCCAGCGACTTCAGCAGCTTGCTGACGGTTGGCAGCGCAATACCGGTTGCGGAGGCAACGTCGGCGGCACTGCAGACCTGCGGCTGGTTTGCCGCCAGGTGTGCAAGCAGTACCGTGCCGTAATCGGTCAGTTTGCTGATTCTCAGCATGTTCAGTTTCACCTTAGACTTGAAACTGGACTATTTTAGTCCTATTTAACGCACCAGACCAGTGCGAACGGCAATTTCTTGGACCTCGGCACACCAGAATCTTGTTATGCTAAGGCTTCGCCAGCGGCCGCTGTGGCGCCGTGTCACTCCCTAATCAATACCAAGAACAGAGTACTTTGGCTGATCTATCCGAAAACCTGATCGAAATCCGAGGACTTAAGTACTCGCGCGGCCCGCGCGCCATTTTCGATGACCTCGATTTGACCATCAAGCGAGGCGAGATCACCGCGATCATGGGACCGAGCGGGACCGGAAAGACCACCTTGCTACGATTGATTACGCGCCAGCTGATCCCGGAACTTGGCACGATCCGGATCGACGGTGTGGATATCTCGAGGCTGAACATGGCCGAGCTGTATCAAATGCGGCAACGCTTCGGCATGTTGTTTCAAAACGGCGCATTGCTGACGGATCTCAGCGTTTTCGAAAACGTGGCGTTTCCGCTGCGGGAGCATACGAAACTCACCAACCGTCTGATTCGCCATGTCGTATTGACGAAGTTGCATGCCGTTGGCTTGCGCGGGGCCGCCGACATGAGCCCAGCAGAGCTGTCGGGCGGCATGGCGCGCCGGGTGGCGCTCGCTCGCGCCATGGTAATGGACCCGGACATCCTGATCTACGACGAGCCGTTTGTTGGCCTGGATCCGATCTCGATGGGCGTTATCGTGCGTCTAGTGCGCCGCATGAACGATGCACTCGGTATCACGAGCATTATCGTGAGTCACGACGTCGAGGAAATTTCGACGGTGGCCGATCGGAGTTTCCTGTTGTCTCATGGAAAGGTCGCCGCCTCAGGCAGCCCGGACGAACTTCGAGATGCGCCGTCGGAGCTGGTCCGCCAGTTCATGCACGGCATGGCCGATGGCCCGGTGGCTTTCCACTTCGATGCACCGGGTTATGAAGAACAGCTGCTGGGGCGAGACAGCGAGTGAGCAAGATCCTGCGCGAATTTTACGACACCGGCGTCGAGTTTGCGCGCACCTTCGGTGCGTTTCAGCTCTTCTTCATGCGCCTGCTACGACACTCACCGAGGATACTCGTCAGTCGCCTCGACCTCGTTATAAAGCAGGTATTCAACTCCGGTTCGCTGTCCCTGGTGATCATCATGGTCAGCGGCCTATTTGTTGGCGGTGTTCTCGGATTGCAGGGCTACTCGAACCTCGCGAGATTCAACGCCGAGGATGCAGTCGGCGTATTCGCCGCGTTTGGTCTGGTGAAGGAGCTTGGGCCGGTCATCACCGCCTTGCTATTTGCAGGGCGCGCGGGCACCTCGCTGGCATCGGAAATCGGCCTGATGAAGGCGACGGATCAGCTTTCCGCGATGGAAATGATGGCCGTCAACCCGGTGCCGCGCGTTCTTGTGCCCAGGTTTCTCGGTGGGGTCATAGCGATGCCGTTCCTGGCCGCCATATTCAGCATGATTGGATTGCTTGGCACCCATCTCGTTGCCGTTGAGCTGTTGTCGGTGGACGTCGGTGCATTCTGGCAACAGATGCAGATTACGGTCGACATCGATGATATCAATGAGGGCATTTTCAAGAGCTTTGTGTTTGGCGTCGCCGCTAGCCTGATTGCCGTTTGGGAAGGTTATAATGCAATCCCAACGGCCGAGGGTGTTGGCAGGGCGACGACCCGGACGGTGGTAATTACGGCGATTGCAGTGTTGGTGTTCGATTTCATGATCACCGCATTGATGATTTGAGGTAACACAATGCAACAAACACGGTCAGTTGAGGTTGGCACCGGTCTTTTTGTCCTGCTGGGCATGGGCGCACTGTTCTTCCTCACAACGCAGACGACGGGCGGCGATGATTTCACCGCCGAAGAAACGTTCACCGTTGAAGCACGTTTTGAAAACATCGGCAGTTTGCGGAATCGTGCCCCGGTAGCCATGTCCGGCGTAACGATTGGCCGGGTAACAGACGTGCAATTTGATCCAATAACGCTCGAGGCGGTGGTCAGCTTTGTCATCGACAGCCAGTTTGACCAGATTCCTGACGACTCGGATGCCAGCGTATTGACTTCCGGAATCCTGGGTAGCCAGTATATTGGCCTGCAGGCAGGCGGCTCCGATACCTACCTTGAAGATGGCAGTGAAATCCTGTTTACACAGTCGGCTATTGTGCTTGAAAACCTGATCGGGAAATTCCTTGTTAATGCGGGATCAGACAATGACGAATAATATTAATCGGCGGCGCTTCGTTAAGCGCGGCCTGTTAAGTTTGGCTTTCGCCGCTTTAGCGGTGACGAGCCTGTTTGCGTCGACGGTCGCTGAATCGGAGTCACCGAATGCGATCATCGACAGTGCGGTGCATGAGCTAACCGAGAAACTCGACGGCCGCAAGGCTGAGCTCGCGGCCGACCGGCAGTCGCTCTACGAATTGATCGACACGATACTTTTGCCACGATTTGATCGCAAATTTGCGGCGCAGATCGTGCTTGCCAAGCACTGGCGCACAGCGGATGAGGAGCAACGGGCACGTTTTATCGAGGCGTTCTATCAAGCGCTGTTGCGTAAATACGCCGATGGTGTGCTCGAGTTCGATCCGGACAGGATAGAGGTGCTGCCGTACAGGGGTGACGACACCAAATCCCGGACGAAAGTCAGGAGCACGGTTTTACTGGATGACGGCAGCAAGGTCGCGGTCGACTATGACCTGGTCAAGCGCAAGACTGGGTGGCTGGTCTTCAACGTCGTGATCGAGGGTGTCTCCTACGTACGTAATTATCGCGCCGAGCTCGACGCGGAGATCCGCGACAGCAGCCTCGACGCCGTGATCTCGCGTCTTGAGCGCGAGGCCGACATCGTCGCCGATGAGCAGATTTAAGCTCGACGATCTCGGCGATGGTCGTTTCGCTCTGAGCGGCGAGATGACCTTCGATACGGCGGAGAGGATCTTGAGACAGAGCGAAGAGCCCTTCGAAGCGCATACGCAGCTGGAAATCGACTTATCCAATGTCACCGACAGTGATTCAGCGGGACTCGCTCTGTTACTCGAATGGGTGACCTGGGCCAACCATACGGTACGCGAGATACGTTTCATCGGAATGCCGGAGAGGGTTTCGGCTATCGCCAGAACCACCGAGGTGGAAAGGCTGCTGTCGCGTGGCGAACGGTGGGCTGGCTTTATCGAGGCACCCGACGGCGTGTAGGCATAGCGCCTACTCTTCGTCTTCCTCGAAAAACTCGTCAAAAAACTCATCGTCGTCTTCGGGCGGGTTGCCGTCGAAAATCGCGAACTCACGATTTTGCAGGAACGATTCGCGCAAAGTGATATAGCGGTCTTTCGAGTCTTCCAGGAACTTCTCGGCGGTCAGCAGACGCTCGCGCAGTTCGATCGTGCGGAGGATATACAGCTTGTCTCGAACCGACGTGTTGTCGTAGTGGTACAGCAAATTTGACCTGATTTCGACAGGCCATGCCACCGCGTCTCGAAGTGTTGCCGGTCCCAAAAAGGGCAGCATCACATACGGCCCGGAAGGCACTCCCCAGACAGCCAGGGTCTGGCCGAAGTCTTCGCGGCGCCTCTCGATTCCGGCGTCGGTGGCGATGTCCAGGAGACCTCCGATGCCGAACGTGCTGTTTATGATAAAGCGGCCAAGCTCTGTGAATCCGGCTCGCGGCTTGCCCTGCAGGAAATTATTAACTGAGGACCTTGGGGTGACAAGATTCACCATGAAGTTGGTCACGCCGGTTCGAGCGAAGCGTGGAACAACCTTTTGATAGCCCTTGGCGATAGGTTTGAGGCTTACCTTGTCGACGTTTGTGTTGAAGCTATAGATCGTCCGGTTCAAGGGTTCCCACGGGTCGTGTTCAACACGCTGTTCTTTTGGGACGCTTGCGCAAGCGGAGAGCATTAAGGCGAGCCCGAGTGCAGTAATAGATACCGTCAGGCGCTTGCGGCTACCGCGACCCATGATCAGCCTGCATTCCGTGCCGATGTACCGACAGGCTCCTCACGCTGCATCATCCTGAGCTGCTCTTCGGTCATGAACTCACGAATGAAATCGATCCGCGCCTCGAAACGAATTCGCTGGATTTCCTGGAGTTCCGGCAGGCGCAGTGCTTGCTGCAGATAGCCGATGCCGCCGCTCAGATCGCCGATCATCAACCGATACTCCGACAGATAGTAATACGCCTCGGCGTCTTCACCGGCCTCACTTGCAGCACGCGCGATAAGCCGGACCTGCTCCGGCGTTGGCGGCACGTTGTTCATCAGATCGAGCAACATCGCATGTGCCTTCTGAGCTTCACCCAGCTGTAACAGTCGCTCACCGTAATCGAGCACCAGCGGTACATTTCGCGGAAAAAGCTCCAATGCGCGTTCATAGGTCGCGCGGGCATCGCGCGGCTGATCGAGCGCGACAAGCGTCTGGCCGAGACCAATGTGGTAAGCGATGACGGACTTGTCCTTTTCGAGCAGGTCTTTATAGATGTCCAGTGCATCCCAATACTGGCCTGAGCGTTGGTAAGCAACCGCCCGACCGTAGCGCTCGGCATCGGTCTGATTCGCGTAGGGCCGCTTCTCGAAATAGGCGACCGCTTCCTCGGCAGTATCGAAGTGAGAGACGATAATCCGCATGCGTGCTATTCCATACCCTGTCGAATCGTCGCTGCGAATAGCGCCGTACTCGCGCGCCCGGCTTCGTGCCTCTGCGACGCGAGCGCTGCTGACCGGATGCGTGCGCAGGAACTCCGGTGCGCGCATTTCGGGACTCGTCGTCGTCTGTCGCGACAAGACTTCGAAGAACGACGCCATGCCGTAAGGATCGAAACCCGCATCGGCGAGTGCGGCGATGCCGACACGATCCGCCTCGTATTCGTTGGTCCGGGTGAAGTTGATCTGTTGCTGAATCGCGGTTCCCTGGGCGACCGCCATCGCCCCTTGAACGGCATCGGAACTGCCGCCCGCCGCCGCGACAATTATCGCGCCCAGCATCATCGCTGTGCTCAGAATGCTCTGGCGAGAGTTCGCATGGATCGCGCGGGCGATGTGCCGCTGTGTAACGTGGGCTACCTCGTGCGCAATGACGCCAGCGAGCTCGTCCTCGCTGCGCGTAGCGTCGAGCAGCCCGGTGTGCACGCCAATGTAGCCGCCGGGCAGGGCGAACGCATTAATGCGCTCGTCGTCGACGGCGAAAAAGGTGAAATTGTGGTCGCCGTCGTTTGCCTGTGCAACGATTCGGCTGCCGATCTCGTTGATGTACTCGGTAACCAGCGGATCTTCGACTACCTGCCCGCTGCGGCGGATGTCGCGCATGATCATGCGCCCCAGTCGAGCCTCGTCGCTGTTGGAGAGTATGGCGTCCGCTGGGCTCCCCATGTCCGGCAGATTGATGTCATCGGCACCGGCGCCGCTCACGAAGACCAGTGACGCGAGCAGAAGCGCGATAAGCGCGCGATTTACGGTGCCTGAGATCATAGAGAGCAACCTACAAATGAAGCGTCTGTCAGAGTCCGACTGGGCACGCGGCCCGGTGTTCCCCCGATTATAGAGCCTTCACGGCCTCGAGTACTTCCTCGGCATGGCCGGCAACCTTCACCTTGCGCCATTCCCCACGAAGTTTGCCGGCTTTGTCGATAAGGAAGGTGCTACGTACGACCCCCATGAACTTGCGGCCGTACAGCGACTTTTCGTGAATGACATCAAAGGCTTTACATAACTTTTCATCGGGGTCCGAAATCAGGTCGAACGGGAATTCCTGCTTGGCGCGGAACTTCTCGTGCGACGCGATGCTGTCCCGTGAGACGCCCAGAACGATGGTCTTCTGCCGCCTGAATTTGGCGTGCAGGCGGCTAAAATCGCGGCCTTCGGTCGTGCAACCTGGCGTGCTGTCTTTGGGGTAGAAATAGAGCACGACGTTCTGACCGCGAAGGTCTTTCAGTCGTATCGTCTTGCCCCGGGTGGCTTCCGCGGTGAAATCGGCGACGACTCGGTTCATTCTGGGTGCGCTCACACTAATCTCCTCGACGTTTGGTCTTATTCTGTGGGATCAGGCCTTGACGGGCTCGATTATCGCGTCCAGATTGAGGCGATCGCAAAATTCGAGAAAATCCTCGCGTAATTGCGCGATGTGCAGCGAAGAGGGCACGTTCACCGCCATCTGCACGGCAAACATCGGCGCTCCAGTATGCGCCGCGGCGTAACTGCGTGTCGCCACGTCCGCGATCTCGATGTCGCGCGATGAAAAGAATTCGGCGAGGTTGTAGACGATGCCCTCGTGGTCGAGTGCGACGACATCGATCGCATAGGGCATCCGATCTTCCTCGGGCGGCTTCGAGTCAGTCTTGCGGATTGCAACGGTGAGCTGATCGTCTTCGCACAGTTTGTCGAGACCCTGCTCGAGCCGATTCAGCGTGTGCCAGTTCCCGGATACGAGCAGCAGCATGGCGAATTCGGACCCGAGGGTGGTCATGCGACTTTCCTCGATATTTCCACCGCAGGCGAGGATTACCTTGGTCAGGTCTTGGACGACACCAGTTCGGTCCGTTCCAACTGCTGAAATAACAATGAGTTGTGACATTTTCTTAATAATTAACTTTCAATTAGTATTGAGGAATTCAATCCGCGCAAAAGCGCGTTTCTACGTTTCCTCCTGTAAGCCGAGGCAATCCTTGCCAGCGCCAGACTTGAACAGTAACATCGCCGCCTCATTTGTGGCGAGGATCAATTGTGTTCAAGGGTAGCCTGGTCGCGCTCGTAACCCCATTTGATGACAACAATCGGGTCGATTACGCGAGTCTCAAGCGATTGATCGACTTTCATGTCGACAGCGGAACCGGCGGCCTGGTCATCGCCGGGACGACGGGCGAGTCGGCCACGCTGTCGCGCTCTGAGCACATTGAGCTCGTCGGCAGGGCCATCGAGATTGCACGAGGTCGTCTGCCGATCATCGCGGGAACCGGCTCCAACTCAACGGCACAGACCATCGACCTGTCGCTGGCGGTGGCGGATCCCGGCATCGCCGCTTACCTGGTGGTCGTTCCGTACTACAACAAACCAACGCAGGAGGGCCTGGTACAGCACTTCACGGCGGTTGCCGACGCGGTGGCCAGGCCGGTCATGATGTACAACGTGCCGGGTCGGACGGTGGCAGACATGCTGCCGGATACCGTGGCGCGATTGGCAAAGCACGGCAATATATTTGGCATCAAGGAAGCAACCGGCGATATTGATAGACTGAAGCAGATTCAAGCGCTGGTGGACGACAGCTTCATGCTGTACAGCGGCGACGATTTCACGGTGCTGCCGTTTATCGAGCAGGGCGGCCACGGCGTCGTTACGGTGAGCGGCAACGTGGCACCTGAACAGGTATCGCGCCTGTGCAAACTCGTGCTTGCGGGCCAGCGCCAGGAGGCGGCTGCGCTCGATGAGACCCTGCAACCGCTGAACAAGGCGCTGTTTGTTGAGTCGAATCCGATACCGGTGAAATGGGCGGTGAGTGAGATGGGATTGATGGCACCACATATCCGACTGCCGCTGACGCCGTACTCGGCGCAGTTTCATGATCAAATGCGATCCGCGATGCGCGTTGCCGGTGTGATTCCGGAGGGCTCAGTATGATGGCGATTCGGTCGATGGCACTGCTCGTGATTTTCGCTGGCCTTTCGGCATGCGGCGGTGATGACACGATTATCGTGACCTGCGATGAACAACAGCGATATCAGCTTGTAAAGCCGGGCAAGCGGGTAAAGGTGCCGGAGGGTCTGGATTCTCTGAGTGAATACGCGGAAATGCCGATCCCGCAATCGCAGGATGCCCCGGAGCGGCCGCCCGGTGCGCCGTGCATCGAGTTGCCGCCAAGAGTCAGTACCGGCAGCTAGAGCTGAAACCGAAAGAATGATCGGAGAGGTGGCTGAGTGGTTTACAAAATCGCCGGGAGCGATTTTGAACCGCGTAGCGGCCCAAAGGGCGACGAACAGGATGTTCGTCGTTAACGTGCTCGCTGCGAAGACCTTTAGTAGGCACTTGGGAAGCGGCAACAGGGCGAGATATGAAATTCGGAGAGGTGGCTGAGTGGTTTAAGGTGCTCGCCTGGAAAGCGAGTGTGTGGTGATACCGCACCGGGGGTTCGAATCCCCCCCTCTCCGCCAGAAATTAAAAACGGGGCCCTTGTGGCCCCGTTTTTTATTTCAAGCAGAGGGGTTGGATGAGATCCGAGCGCGATGCAGTCGCGCGACAGACGCGCGTAGCGCGAGGCGCCGGAGGCGCCGTTCCACCCCAGTTCGACTCAGGCAGCCGCGTAGCGGCAAGTGAGGACGCGAAGCGTCCATCCCCCCCTCTCCGCCAGAAACTAAAAACGGGGCCCTTGTGGCCCCGTTTTTAATCTCAAGCAGAGGGATTGGATAAGATCCGAGCGCGATGCAGTCGCGCGACAGACGCGCGTAGCGCGAGGCTCAGGAGGCGCCGTTCCACCCCGGTTCGAAGCGCGAATTCATTCAACCTTCCGCGTCGATGGCAGGCCTATCCGTGCACCGGTGTGGAATACAGCTGCAAGACCAAAGCGATATGTGCAGCCGAATGCGCCAGTATGACGATCCATAGATTGCGACCGCATACAAGGTACGCGGTGCCCCATACGATACCCATGATCGACGTCATCACAACGCCGCCAAAGCCCCACTGGAAGTGCACGCAACCGAAAATGAGTCCCTGGGACAACACGGCCAGTATTGCGCCGGTGTGCCCGTCGCCATAGAGACGCGTGAACTGCCGTATCAGAAAACCGCGGTAGACGACTTCCTCGGGAATGGCTGCGGTCAGTGGCAACAGCAGTGCCATGGCAACGGCAGCCAACGCATCACCGCGAATAAAATCGTAACGCGACATGTCCGGTGCGGGGAGGTCGAAGAACGGTGCGATGATCTGCGGGACCAACGCCTGTGCCGCTACGAATGTGACGAGGATTCCAAGCACCCAGAAGGGAACGGTCCACCACCGCCGGGGCCGCACCAGCCCGAGGTCAGCGAGGGTCCCACCCCGTCTCAGCGTCAGCCACAGCGCGGCCACCGCGCCCAATAGCACCGCGACGACACCACGTGCCTCATCGCCCCAGGGCAGGCGATTCGCGACGGCCAGCTCGCCCGCAAAGGCAAGCCCCGAGACGGCGGTGACGATCGCGATCGCGGCGAGCGGATGTAGCTGGTGGTTTCGCTGAGCTGCTGTTCTGTCGCTCATCGACGTCTTCTCTGATCGTTGCTTCGCTTCGACGGTAGCACACCGTGCGTAGGACTCTTCTAAACGCCGACAGTATTGCTGCAGCAATCAGCAGGGTTCGTCTGCACGTTTCGATTTCCCCCATGTCGCATTCGGCACCGATGTAATCGTCCCACATGCCACATTCGGGTTAATTCCCGGTTGCACCTGCCGTCCTCTCGTCAGTCGGCATTCCAAAGGCAGGTGTCGCAATGCGGCGAGCGGCCGTTCTCCTCGAGGATCGAGAAGATAAAATTGCGCCAGGTTTCGTTGGGCACCCAGACGCTGTCCAGGTCTTTCTTGGCATCTCCCATATCAACATCATTGTAAAGCACGCGATACAGGAAGCTGAATGCCGAGGCACGGAAATTGACCTGGCAATGTATCAGGGTCTTCTTGTGCAATTCCCGTTCGATAGCGCCGGCAAACAGGTAGAAATCGGCTTTGCTCGGTGCTTCCCAGTCGACCGGAACATGAACGAATTCCATGCCCAGCTTTTCGACCTGACTGTCCTCGTTGGCGATGGAACCGTGACTGTCACTAAAGGCGAGGAACACGATGCGCTCGAACCCGGCGTCTTTGAGGGCGCGAAGCTGGGACTCACTTGGCTGACCTGAGCTCGAAAGAACCTCGGAGTAATCCCTGTAATTGGCGATCTCATCCAGTTCGTCTGTGTTTCCCACCGCGCCGCCTGAAAGAGCCAGAATAGCTGCGAAAAGCGTCACTTTCGGTTTCAAGAACATCCTGCACACCCCTGCGATCCGGTATTGGCCTGCCGCTCTTGGACCAAGGCGCGGCGATTCAGTTCGTATGACGAGTACCGGGAAACAGTTTCAGGTCGGCAAGCGACTGCCCGAGGGCGGCAAAGAAGGACAGATCCTCGAGGCGGTAGTACTCAATTTTCATGGTCAGTGCACTGCCAAAAATGATGCTGATCAGAGACAGCAGCGATCCTGTGGCAAGAGTCGACATTCCTGTCACGCCCTGGCCAATGGTGCAGCCAAGCGCCAGCACACCGCCGAATCCCATGGCAATGCCGCCAAAGATATGTCGCAGCATGTCGCCGCGGTCACTGAAAGTCTCGAGACGGAAATGGCCGGTCAGAATGACGTAGAGGAATGATCCGAGGATTACGCCGAAGACAGCAGCGACGCCGAAGTTGATCGTCGAACCGGTGAACGTCGCCAGGTACATCAGGCTTTCACCGGTTGGAGCGATGAACGTATACGATTCCATGCGTACCGGATCGAAATCGTCGAATCCGATCACGCCCGTCACGTACCAGCCCGCCGTAATGATCAGCCCAATGGCCAGGCCAGCCAGTATGTTGTCAAAGCTTTTCCTGAAGGACTGACTCAGAAACGCGAACACGATCAACCCGAGTCCCAGCAAAAGGGCGACGACCCAGCTGACGATGTCGTTGCTCTCAAGCCCGATCGCGGTGGCGATTAGCGTATCGATTCCCTGGTTGGGAATTTCGGTAGCGGCCAGGTTGACGTTGGTTACCTCTATTAGATTCACGCGCAGCAGCGCCAGCAGGCCGCGCATGGTCATATAGGCAGTCAGACCGAGCAGCAGCACAACGAGCAGTGACTTGAGGTTGCCGCCGCCAAGCCGGACCAGCGTGCGCTGTCCGCAGCCCGACGCGAGGGTCATGCCCACGCCAAAGAGAAATCCGCCGACGATATGACCTAGCCAGCCAAAATTCGCCGTGCGATACATCGCCTGATCCAGGTCGATCAGATACATCGCCTGATCCAGGTCGATCAAGCCACGCGCATCCAAAAGCTGCGTCGCGAGAATTGCAACGCCGATAGCAAGGAACCAGGCTCGAAGCCGATCCTTGCTGCCTATATTGACCCAGTCGCTGACCGCACCCATGGTGCAGAAGTTGGTCTTGTTGGCGATGGCGCCAAACAGTATGCCAAGCGCGAACCCAAGCGCGGCAACTCGATAAACAGGTTCCCATTCCATCATTCGCTTTCTCCAGCCGGCGTCATCAACGCGCCGTCTTCTTCCATACCGCGTTGCTTCAAAAAGGTCTTGTACTCCATGCGATAGTGGTTGTTGCCCTCGATGTAGTCGCCCAATAGCAGCAGTTCAGGGGCAGTCTTGATCATTCCGAGGTGGCGGTAGATTTCGTTGCCCTCGAGATCGATGAACGCGATGACCGGGGTCAGAAAGATCCGGCGATGGTCCGAGAACACCTGGGACGGTCACGCCGCTTACAGCGTGGTTTCCAATTCGTCGGTGGCGCCCAGGTTGTCGACCC
>CAMYMR010000046.1 GCA_947259285.1 uncultured Woeseiaceae bacterium
GGATGAGCCGCGAGGAGCTGCTGCAGCGCATGCCGCGCGGCCCGGCACGCAATGCCGTCGACTGTGCCATGTGGGACCTCGAGGCAAAGTCGGCCGATCAGCGCGTCTGGGCACTCGCCGGACTGCCCGATCCCGAACCGAAGCTCACGGCTTACACCATCGGCGTTGCATCGTTGAACGATATGGTCGCAGAGGCGCTGCGCATGCACGAGTTTCCACTATTAAAGCTGAAGGTCGATGGTGAAAGTGGCTTCGAGCTGCTGCAGGCGGTGGCCGATGCGCGGCCCGACGCGTCTTTCATTATCGACGCCAACGAGGCCTGGCGGCCGGATCAGCTGCAGGACTTCATTGACGCCGCCGGTGATCTGCGCGTCGAATTAATCGAGCAGCCGCTGGCGCACGACGATGATGCGGCGCTGGAAGAGATCAGGTCACCCATACCGCTGGCGGCCGACGAGTCCTTCCACGGACTTGCCGATCTGGAGCGTATGGCAGGGCGTTACGACGTAATCAACATCAAGCTGGACAAGATCGGCGGCCTGACCGAAGCGCTGATCGCTGCCCGCGCGGCACGCGAACGTGATCTCAAGCTGATGGTCGGCTGCAACGGCGGTACGTCGCTCGGTATCGCCCCCGCGTATTGCCTGAGTCTGCTTTGCGAATTCGTCGACCTCGACTCAGGGCATCGACTATCGCGACGGCCGGGTCTTCCCGCCGTCGGCCGAAGTATGGGGTTGAAGCAGCAGCCTGGCGCTTAGTCGCGATCCAGTGTGCAGAGATCGATCGTCTTCGCGAGCAGTTCGACCAGTTCGTCCATTTCGGCATCGGAAATGATGTACGGCGGCGCCAGCAGTATGAAGTCCCCGCCTTCGCTGGCCGATCCCGAGCCCGGCCAACAGATCAGCCCGTGGTCGAACGCGGTCTGCCGCACTTTTCTGAACATGAACTCGTTCGCGGGATAAGGCGCTTTGCTTGCCTTGTCCCTGACGAGTTCCATGCCCATGAACAGCCCACGACCACGAATAAAGTCGATGTGTGGGTGATCGCCGAGGCGTTCGCGAAGTTTACCGAGCAAACGATCGCCTTTCGGGCCAATCGTGCTGATGAGGTTGGTGTTACGAACGATCTCCATCACCCCGAGCCCCGCGGCACAGGCCAGCGGATGTCCCATGTAGGTCTGGGTTACGCCCAGTTTGCCACTGCCCTGCATGATCGCCTGGTAGACCTGCTCGGTTGTGCAGACGGCGCTCAGCGGAATATGACCACCGGACAGGCCCTTTGCCATCGTCAGGATATCGGGCCGTGCGCGCTCCTGCTCGTAAGCAAAAAAGGTGCCCGTCCGACCTGCCCCGCACATGACCTCGTCGAACACCAGCAGGACGCCGTAGTGGTCGCAGATCTCGCGGATACGCTCGAGGTAGACGGGTGGCGTCGGCACGACGCCCAGGCTGGATCCCACGACTGGCTCGACGAAGAATGCGGTCACCGTCTCCGGCCCGAGATCGAGCATCGCCGTCTCCAGCGCGTTGGCACATCGCAGCGCGTAATCGTCTTCGGTCTCATCGGCCTGCTGATCGCGGTAGGGGAAATACGCGGGTATCTGCCTGGCCGCTACCGCGTACGGACTGAAGAGCGGTCCGCGCGACGCATCGCTCAACGACAGCGCGCCCATCGTGTTGCCGTGGTAGGACTTCTGCCTCGAGATGACGTTGACTCGCTGCGGCTCGCCGCGCTCGACGTGAAACTGCCGCGCCAGTTTGAGGGCGCCCTCGATCGCTTCCGAACCGCTGGAAAAAAACAGGCTGCGGGCAAAGTGCCCATCGCTCAGCTCAAACAGATGTGTCGCCAGCGCTTCCTGCGGCGCGTTGGTGAAGAACATGCTGTGAGTATCCACAACGCTGTCCAGCTGGTTGCGAATTGCCTCGAGAATCAGCGGGTGGCTGTGGCCGAACGCGCTAACCGCCGCACCGCCGGAGGCGTCGAGAAAGCGTCGGCCGCTGTCGTCAATGACCGTACAACCTTCGGCCGATGCCACGTGACGGGTGATTAAGCTCGCGTCACGATCGAAAACGTGCAGTTGCTCGGCATTCAACTTGTTGGCTCCGCCTGGAAAGCATAATATATACACCGTTTATATAAAGACGGTCAAGCGATATGAAATACGCACGCATGATCATGGAGGCGGAAGCGCCGGACATGGCTGGCCCGGATACCTTCTTGTACAACCTGGCCGAGAGTTCCGTTCGCGACCGGACGCTCGGCGAACTCGGCATCGAGTTCGGAGACCTGGCCCTGCCCTACGGCGATCACTATGGCAATCCCGACCTGCGTGCACTGATCGCAGAGCAGTCGGGGACCGATGTCGGTGCTGATGACGTGCTCGTCACCGCCGGGGCTGCCGGCGCACTGTTCGTCATATCCAGCTCGTTGCTGGAGCCGGGGGATCACATGGTGGTGGGCTTCCCCAACTATGCAACCAACTACGAGACGCCGATCGCAATTGGCGCGAATGTCGAAGAGCATGTGCAGACCTTCGACGGCAATTTCAGTATCGACGTCGACAAACTGGCCTCGCAGGTCACCGCCGAGACGCGTTTTATCAGCCTGACCTGTCCGCACAATCCGACCGGCGTGATGTTCTCCCGGCGGGAACTGGACCAGCTGATCCACATTGCAGAACAAAACGACTGCTGGCTGGTTGTGGACGAGACCTATCGGGAAATGGCTTACGGCGAACCGCTCCCGGTCGCGGCTGACCTGAGCGATCGGGCGATCAGCGTCTGCTCGATGTCAAAAACCTGGGGCGTGCCCGGCATTCGTGTGGGCTGGCTGATTACCCGGGACCCGGATCTGATGGAGACCTTTATCAGCGCGAAGGAACAGATCGGTATCACCGGCAGCGTGCTGGACGAAACCGTCGCCCTGCAGACGCTGCAGCAGAGAAAAACACTGCTGCCGCTGATCCGCGAGGAAATCGCACAGGGACTCACAATCGTCAGCGACTGGGTGCAGAACGAACCGATGCTGGAATGGGTGCGACCCGACGGTGGCGTCACCTGCTGCGTGCGCATACCCGGCGCGTCGGACGACCAGATGCGGCACTTCTACGAGGTCGGCTGGACCCGGCCCGATACGACCCGCAAGGGCCTGCGATGCATTTCCAGCGCGCTTAAGCGTTGCTTTGCCGATTGAATCGGCATCGAAGTGACTTGCGATTTCATGCGCCGGGATTTAATATAAACGCTGTTTATATCTACCCGGTCAGGCAAAAACGAGGACAACAAAGATGGCGGAGACATTCAGAGCGGACATGCTGCAAGGCAAAGTTGCGTTTGTTGCCGGTGCAAGCAGTGGCATCAACCAGCGTATCGCCGAGCGTCTCGCGACAGCCGGCGCCAAGGTCGCCATGATCAGCCGGTCGGAAGAAAAAATCGGTCTTGCGGCGGAGAAGATACGGGAACAAGGCGGCGACGCTCTGGGCATGGCGGCCGACGTGCGCGATTACGACAGCGTTGCGGCTACCCTCAAGAAAGCGCGGGACCATTACGGCGAGATCGATATCGTTCTTTCCGGGGCAGCCGGCAATTTCGTCGCACCTGCTCTCGGCATGTCTGCCAACGGCTTTCGCACCGTCGTCGATATTGATCTCAACGGCACGTTCAACGTTTTGCGGGCTGCATTCGAGCACCTGAAGAAACCGGGCGCTTCACTGATCAGCATCACGGCCCCGCAAGCGGTAAAGCCGCAGATCTACCAGGCGCACGTCTGCGCGGCGAAAGCCGGCGTCAACATGCTGACCCGGTGTCTCGCAATGGAATGGGGGCCGGCCGGCGTGCGGGTCAACGCGGTCTCGCCCGGCCCGATCGGCGATACCGAAGGTATGGCAAGACTGGCGCCGACGCCCGAAATCGAAGCAAATTATAAAGCGCAGCTGGCATTACGCGAATTCGGCACCAAAGACGACATCGCCGACACCTGCCTCTTCCTGTGCAGCGACGCCGGTCGCTACATCACCGGGACGATCATTGATTGCGATGGCGGCACGGCGCTGGGCGATGCCAGCAGTGATGCATTGAGCCGGCCCGAATGAGGGCATAACGATGATTCCAGATCCGATACCCGGAACACTGTCCTGCGACACTCTGTTTCACCCGTTCATTGGTCAAGACCTGCCACGTTTATTGAAAGCCCGCGCCGAGGACCGCACCGATCACGAGTTCCTGATCTGGGTACCGTTCGACGGCGACGCACAGCGCTGGACCTACGGCGACTTCTACAGAGAAGTCTGTCGGCTCGCGGCCGGCATGAAAGCAGAAGGGGTCGGCAAGGGCAACATGGTGCTGCTGCACATGGAAAACTGCCCGGAGTTTCTGCTGACGTGGCACGCCTGCTCACGCCTCGGCGCTATCGTTGTAACGACCAACACCCGCTCCAGCGAAGATGAATTGCAGTATTTCCTGGCAGACTGCGGCGCGAGCATCGCCATCACACAGCCCAAATTCGAGTCGATGGTCAGAAAAGCCGGGGCGAATCTCGAGTGGGTGGCCGTCACGAACTCGGACGTCGGCGCGACGCCCGAAAGGCCACGCAGTGAGGAGGCGATCGCATTTGAAGACCTGCGTGGTGATGAGAACGACGCCCCGCTGCTGGATGCCGCGCCGCTGGCGGTCAACAGCATTCAGTACACGTCGGGTACGACGTCGCGGCCGAAGGGCGTGCTCTGGACGCACGCGAACGGCCTTTGGGGCGCGCAGATGAACGCGCGGCATACGACGTTGACACCGGACGACATCGGCCATGTCTGCCTGCCGCTGTATCACACCAACGCGCTGTGCTATTCGCACCTTGCCACGCTGTGGGTTGGCGCAACGATGGTGTTGCAGCCCAAATTCTCGGCCAGCCGCTACTGGAAAGTCTGCACCGAACATCACTGCACCTACGGCGTGCAGATACCGTTCATGCTGTTCGCGCTGATGAAGCACCCGGTACCGGAGCAACACGATTTCCGTTTATGGGGACTGGGCGCCGAGAATCCGGGCGTCGTCAGCGATATGTTTCGCATCCCATGCCTCGGCTGGTTCGGCATGACCGAAACGATCACGTTGCCAATCATCTCCAGCGTTCACCTGGCCGGGCGCGAGATGAGCATGGGGCGGCCGGCGCCGGAGTATGACATCCAGGTGCGCCGTGATGACGGCAGCCACGTGGACATCGGTGAAAGCGGCGCGCTGTGGATACGCGGCGTTCCCGGACTTTCGTTGTTTGCCGGCTACCTGCATAAACCCGAAGCGACCGCCGAAGCCTTCGACGCAGACGGCTGGTTCGAAACCGGCGACCTCGTCACCCCGAACGACGACGGCACCATCACCTTCAACGGCCGTGACCGCGACACGATGCGCGTCGGCGCCGAGAATGTCGCCGAGTCCGAGGTCGAGCGCGTAATCCAGGCTGTCGAGGTCGTGACAGAGGTGGCTGTCGTCGGAAAACCCGACCCGATGCTCGGCGACGTGCCGGTGGCCTTCGTGCAGATCATCATGCCGACCCCCGGCATCGAGGAGGTCGTGATTGCCGCCTGTCGTGAGAAGCTTGCTGATTTCAAGGTACCTGCCGAGGTACGCGTCGTTGATGATTTCCCGCGCGTCACGCTCGGCAAGATCGACAAGAAACTTTTGAGAAAGACACTGGCTGACGAAGTCGGTGAACAACCCCCCAGCTAAACCGGTTGAGGATGACACGATGACCTATCCAGACATGCAGTCGAAATCCGCGCAACTCTATGAGCGGGCGAAGCAGGTATTGCCCTGGGGCAGCACGCGCCAGGCCGCTTTTTTCAAGCCCTACCCTATCTATGCGGCTTTCGGTAACGGCAGCCGCGTAACCGATGTCGACGGCGTAGAGCGCATCGACTACGTCTGCAACTACTCGGCGCTGATGCACGGCCACTGCCACCCGAAGATCGTCGAAGCTCTTCGCAAGCAGGCCGGCGAGCTGCTGTCCATCGCATTGCCGACCGAGGCGGAGGTTCGGCTTGCAGAGATGGTCTGCGAACGCATGCCGGGCATCGAGCGCATTCGCTTCTGCAACTCGGGCACCGAAGGGGTGATGTTCACGATCAAGGCCGCGCGTGCCTACACCAACCGGCCGATGATCGCGAAGGTCGAAGGCGCTTACCACGGCAGCGACGACACGGCCAGCATCAGCACGTACCCCATGCCCGACAGCTGGGGCGACCCGGATGCTCCTGACAGCGTGCCGCCGGCCGGCACGACGCAGCACTGTGCCGAGGACGTAACGGTCATACCCATGAACGATGCCGAAGCCGCGCGGCGCATCATCAGTGAACACAGGGATCAGCTGGCCGCCGTGCTGGTCGATCCGATGGTCAAGAACCTGGGCTACGAACAGGCCACGCCCGAGTTCATCGGCGCGATTCGCGAAGAGACCGCTAAACACGGCATCCTGTTGATTTTCGACGAGGTTTACTCCTTCCGCCTCGGCTACAACGGTGCGCAGGGCGTACTCGGCGTCAACCCTGACCTGACGGCCATGGGCAAGATCATAGGCGGCGGTCTGCCGGTGGGCGCAGTTGGCGGCTCGGCCGCAATCATGGACGAGCTTTTCGACCAGCGTAACAAGCCGCGCCTCGAGCACAGCGGCACATTCAATGCGAATCCGATGACCATGGCGGCAGGCGCGGCGGCGATGGAGCTCCTGACGCGTGACGAGTTCGATCGCGTTGCGGCGCTCGGAGACCGCGCGCGCAGCGGGCTCGCCGACGCCATCAAGGCCAGCGGTGCCAAGGCCACCGTCCGAGGGACCACTTCCGTGATCGCGCTGTTCCACACGTCGGCAGACCAGGAGATGCACACCTATCGCGACATCATGACGGTGCTTGCCCAGGACCCGGCGATGATGGAGCGCTCCTACCGGTTCTTCGTCCACATGCTGAACAACGGTGTGTTGATGACGCCGTATGGCTTCATGTTGCTGTCGACGGCGATGAATGAGAGCGATATCGACGTCATGCTGGAAGCGGCGCACTCCGGCTTGCGCGCACTGAAGGAATCGGCGGCTGCATGAAAATCGAAGAATTCTTGCTGGAGCGTAACCAGTCGCTTTATGAAAACACGGTCCGTTACAACCTTACCGAAAGCGGCATTCATCCGGCGGCGCTAAAGGACTTCCTCACAGACGACGAGCAGCAGGAGGTCCTGCGGCTGGAACTCGGCTACGGTCAGACCAACGGCGACCCGGCGCTACGCGACGCGATCGCAGCGCTTTATCCGGGCTACACCCGCGACAACGTGCTGGTCACCAACGGCTCCGCGGAAGCGAATTTCGTCACGATTCTGAACCTGTTGGAACAGGGTGACGAACTCGTCGTGATGCTGCCGAATTACATGCTGGTCTGGGGCCTCGCGCGCTCGCTCCGCATGAACGTGGTTCCCTTTCACCTGCGCGAGGATCGGCGGTGGAACATCGACATTGCCGAACTCGAGAGCCGGGTCACCGACCGCACGCGCATGATCGTGATCTGCAATCCGAACAATCCGACCGGCGCGGTGATGAGCGAGGCGGACATGCGCGAAGTCGCGCGCATTGCCGGCAAGGCGAGCGCCTACATCCTCAGCGATGAGATCTATCGCGGCTCCGAACTCGACGGCACAGAGTGCCCAAGTTTTCACGGTCTGTACGAACGATCCATCGTCCTCGCCGGCCTGTCGAAGGCCATGGCCCATCCCGGCCTGCGCATCGGTTGGATAGCCGCGGACAAAGCGATCGTGGATGGCTGCTGGCATTGCCACGATTACACCTCGATCAGCACGGGCATCATCAGCCAGTATGCGGGCACAAGACTGCTCGAGCCCGAACGACGGCAACACATCCTGAATCGCGGCCGCTCGATTCTGCGAGAGAACCTCGACTACCTCGGTTCCTGGATCGGCGCGCGCAGCGACCGCTTCAGCCTGATCCCGCCCAAAGCCGGCGGCATGGCGTTTGTGCATTACGAGCTTTCGATTAACTCGAGCGAGCTGAGCGACGGGCTGCGACGCGAGAAGAGCGTTTTCGTCGTTCCCGGGGACTGGTATGGGATGGATCACTACCTGCGGTTCGGCATAGGCTGCGAGCGAGCGGTACTGGTCGAGGGGCTCGAGCTGTTCGACGAATACATCAACGAGATCGCATGACCGCTAACACGCTCAAGAATTCGCGCGACAGTTACCATCGTGGCAACGTTCGCGAGGACCTCATCGACGTCGCGAAAACGATACTCGAGTCAGAGGAACTGAGTGCGCTCACGCTGCGTCGCCTGACGCGCGAGATCGGCGTCAATCCGACGAACTTCTACAACCATTTCCCACACATGGATTATTTGTTCGCGGCGATCAAGGTTGACGGATTTACCGAACTTCTGCGCCGCACCCGAAAAGCAACCGCAAACACGGCCGATAAGTCCGAAGCGATTCATGCGCTTTTTCGCGAGTACATTTTTTTCGCGATCAAAAAACCAAACCTGTACCGGCTGATGTTCGACTACTACCTGGACTTCGACGAGCACGCGGAATTGAAGGACATTACCGACCAGACCATGGCGGACGTCGTAAAACTGCTGTACGGAGAAGACATCTTCGATTCGTCAGACGCGCTGGGCTTCTACAAGAGTCATCCGATGGCGGTCGCCTGCTGGTCGACGATGCACGGCCTGACGCACATCCTGATCGGACGCCAGATCAGGCTCAAAACGAAATCCAGAAAGGAAGTGGCGGAATTTACGAACAAGATTGTGGATGTGCTCCTGGACGGCGTTCAGGACCGAATCCGGAAGTAACCGGCGACGCGCGCTGAGCGGCGGCGTCACTACCAGATTTGTCGAGGCTGTGTAATGAAACTTCTTGACCGCAAACAAATTTCGGAAGCGCTCGATCTCGAGACGGCGCTGGAACGCGTGGAGCAGTCTTTTCGTCTTTACAGCAAGGGACAGGTTACCGCCCCGCCCGTCACCTATCTGGGCTTCGAGAATCCGCCGGGCGACTGCCATATCAAGTCGGCNNGGGTTTGCCGAGCAGTAACGGGCTGATCATCGTTATTTCTGCGACTACCGGCACGCCGCTCGCCTTGCTGCAGGACGAGGGAATGCTGACCGATATGCGGACAGGCCTGGCCGGCGTCGTCGCGACGTCGCTGGCTTGCCCTGACGGCTTCGGCACCGTCGGCATCATTGGTACCGGCATCCAGGCGCGACTGCAGCTCGAATACCTGCACAAACTCAAGGGGCCGGTGCGCGCGCGGGTCTGGGGACGATCGCCCGCGGCGGTCGAACAGTATGTTGACGAGCTGCGCGCCAGGGGTGTCGAGATTGAGGCTTGCGATACTGTCAGCCAGCTCTGCGGCGAGTGCGACACACTGATAACGACCACGCCATCAACGACGCCGTTGATTGAGTCGGATTGGGTGCGTGCCGGCACGCATATCACTGCCATCGGCGCCGATGCGGAGGGCAAACAGGAACTTGACGCCCATCTATTCGGCCGTGCAAGCGGCGTTCTCGTCGACTCCCGTGAACAATGTATCGACCATGCGGACACGCATCACGCGGTTGCGGCGAAGATCATCGAGCCGGACTTTCCGGTCGAGATCGGCGAAGCACTGGAGGGAACGTCCTGGCAGACCAACCCGCCCGGCGACATCACCATCGCGGACCTGTCAGGTCTGGGCGCCAGCGACGCGGTCGTTGCGCAAGCGGTGCTAGCGGCCGCGAAGACACCACAATAATGAAGGAAGATCCTTGATCGAAGAATGTATGGCCAAGTGGCACGACCACCTGAAAGGTGAATTCGAAGGTGGTCTTGACGAGTTGCTGGCCGACGATGTCGTGTTTTACTCGCCCGTGGTTTTTACGCCGCTCGCCGGTAAAGACCTCGCCCGGCTGTACTTGTCCGCAGCCGGCGAGACGTTCAGCGAAGGTGAGCCGGACCAAACTCCGGGCAAGCACAACTCCAACTTTCGCTATACCAAAGAAGTGATGAGCGGCGACCACGTCGTTCTGGAGTTTGAAACCACGATAGAGGGCAAGTACGTCAATGGTGTCGACATCCTGACCTGGAATGAAGACGGTAAGATCAGCGAATTCAAGGTGATGATCCGACCGTTGCAGGCGGTAAATCTGGTACACGCGAAAATGAAGGCAATGCTGGAACAGATACGAGCTTAGTATCCTGCTGGAGCACAGATTATGAGTTACGAGCTGCGGGGCGACCGGCTCTATATGATGCCGACTCACTTCGGCCCTTCCCCGGGCCTCCGCCAGACCCCGGACGGGGGACGCCATATTGACGACAGACCGATCAAGGTGACGCGCTATTCCGTCCCTTTTCTGACGCGCGCCGAGCAGCTGGAGACGCACCTGCCGCCCGGGTTTGTCCTGGAGGGCGACCCGGTGGTTACGGTGGATTTCGGTTTCATGACCGATATCCACTGGCTGGCTGGCCGCGGCTATAACATCGCGGGTATTCGGTTCCCGGTGCAGTATCGTGGTGAACGCGACCAGGTGAGCGGCCAGTTCCTGTCAGTGCTCTGGGAGAACATGGCGGATCCTATTCTCTCAGGGCGTGAACAGCTGGGCTTCAGCAAGATCTTTGCCGACATCGAAAATCCCCGCGAGCAACACGGCGTGATAACAGCGGGCGCCAGCTGGGGAGGATTCGAGTTCTTGCGATTCCGACTGGAGAATGCCAGACAGCTGAGTAGCGAAGAGATGCGACAGGCGCTGTCGATGCCGATGGGCGAGGGCCTGCTGCACTACAAATATATTCCCGCCACCGGCGAGCCCTGGAAAGACGCCGACGCAGCCTATGCGACCCTGACCCCCTTCAAGTCTGAAGCGGGGACCGAGATAAAGATCAAGGCGATGTGGTTTGGAGACGGGGAGCTTACGTTCAACCGCCCCACCTGGGAGCAGATGCCAACTCAAAATCACATTGTCGAGGCATTCTGCAACCTGGATGTTCTGGAATACCTGCCTGCCTACAAAATGGAGTTTGAGGACCCGAATGATCTTCGCGGACAGCGGCGCCTGAAATAGGTTCTTGCCGACGAGCTGGATCGGATAGTGCCGCGCATCATCAGCAGTATCGCGGGTTGACGCGACTTTCGATGACTACGGGTCGCCAGACGCATGGGCGGATTCGTGCATAAGCTACTGAACTTACTGCGAATCGCCCGGCGCCGATTGACTGGCGTTAAAAAAAGTTTTGTCAGGATACTTCAGCAACCGTGGCCAGTTCGATCCGATCACGCCCGGATTGTTTGGCAAGGTATAACGCTCGGTCCGCCTGCACGATCAGCTGCTCCTGATTGGCGCCGTGTTCGGGGAAGGTTGCGACACCGGCAGAGAGGGTAATGTGCAGCGGACCTTTGTCCGTCTCGATGCGTAACGCGCGGATAGCCCGACACGCTTCCTGCGCGCGTTCGCGAGCAACATCAAGGCTTGCACCGGGCAGCACAATGACGAACTCTTCGCCGCCGAATCGATAAACGATATCTTCCTCGCGAATCGCACGCCCGAGATGCTGCGCGACTACGGTCAGGACTTCGTCGCCGACATCGTGACCGTACTCATCGTTGATGGCCTTGAACTTGTCGAGGTCGACCATGATCAGTGACACCGGCGAATTCGAGCGGCCCGCACGCAACAGCTCGCGATGCAGGCTCTCATCCATGAATCGTCGGTTATAAAGCTTGGTGAGGGGATCGCGAATAGAGTCCTCATGCAGTCGGTCGCGCAGCTCTATGCCCGAGAGCGCAGGCCCCAGACGGTCTGCAATACCGCTCATCAATGACAGATTGTGTGCCACCTGTAAGGCGGGTTTTTCGCCCTCGTCCGATGCAGGAACGTGCAGCGTCAATAAGCCAATCGGGCCATTCTGCGTCATGACCGGTATGCAGAACTGGTCGCCTGCGCCAATGCCATTGTAATGCCGGCAGCGCAGCGCAGCGCTGGCGTCACTCGTCTCGTGCACCACACCCCTGCGCATGGCCCAACAATCCTGCTTTTGCACCGGATGCGACAGCAGGTCCTTCTCGGCGCCCCAGCTGAGTACACATTCGGCGTTCGCGGCCTCGCTGAGGCTATAGAGCGCGCCGCTTTCGTTCGCGAAAAGCACCCGGACATGGGCCAGCAGGACGTCGTAGGCTTCTTCTTTGCTGACGCAGGCCTGCAGGTAACTACCGAGCGCGCTCAGCAGCGCGTTTTCTTCGTTGAGGCGATTCAGTTCGTCGACGCGCTTCGTGAGTTCTTCGGTTAACTGGCTGCGCTGCGCCTCGTTCGCCTTGCGATCCGAGATGTCCCTCAGCATGCCGACAAACAGCTGACGGCCTTCCAGCTTGATCTCGTTCACCGTCAGCTCGATCGGGAATTCTTCGCCATCCCTGCGACAGGCCGTCAACTCCCGGCCGACGCCAATTATCTTGCCGCGGCCCGAGCGAAGGAATGACTGAAGATATTTATCGTGTTGGTCCCCATGTTCTCTCGGCATCAGCGAACTAACGTTCATGCTGACCAGTTCGTTGGTCCCGTATCCGAATATCTGGCCGGCCGCCCGGTTACATGACTCGATGCGGCCCGTCTGGTCGATAGTGATGATCGCGTCGATCGCGTTATCCAGTATCGCGCGCCCGCGTGCCTCGCTTTCACTAAGCGATTTCTGAACCGCCGCCTGGCTCTTCTGTGCGCGGACGCCAAGGATGATGTTCGTGCAGGTCGTCAGGAATGGCTGCAGCGAATCAACGAGTAGCTGGTCGTAACCGGCTGCCCGGTTGGCGATACCCACCATGCCGATCAGCTTGTCACGATGGAAAAACGGCAGTCCGAGAAAGGCGTTCAAAGGCGGATGGCCCCTGGGTACGCCGCCGCGGCGACGATCCTCGGCAGGTTTGTTGGCGATTACGACCTCTCCAGTGACGATGACGTTGCCGAACAAGGTATCCATATTACGGAATTCCAGCCCCTGCTCGGCATTCTCGTCATAGAGGCGCTGCGTCTCTTCGTTCCAGGCAATGTTGGTTATCGCGTGCGTCTTGAGAAACGGGGTCCCGTCCTCTTCATAAAATACCTCGCCGATGAAGCCGTACTCGCTGTCGGTCAGGGTGAGCAGAGCATCGAGCATTCCATCGAAAACGACCCGGGCATCCCGGCTTTGCACGAACTGCGACTGAGCGCGCGTGATCGCCCCCAACAGTTGCCCCTCAATCGATTGTTTTTCTTTTTTTTCATTGGAAGCGCCTTGCATTACATACACCATCCTTGCTCTTTGTCCGGCAATAGGTTGCTCGATAGATTGTGTGAGCGGTTTGCGCCGCCCAACATTAGCGACGGTTATCGGCCGTCAGGAGAGGAACTGGAGTGTTTTTGGATCGCTGCGCCAGGACAAGATATTTTTGAGTTACTCCAGAGCTGTACCAGCATGATCGCGGTCAGGTAATCAGGGCCGTACCCGGGAATTCCCGACGGGTGCGCCATGTAACGACTAAAGTTATGTCCAATCTCGCCGATATTGAATTACGAACGGTTACGAGACGAAAATCATGATCAAACCCGCTATTCCCGCCGATGAAAGCCGGCGCTTGCAGACCCTGCGCGACCTGAAACTCCTGGACACGCCTCCGGAAGAGCGTTTCGACCGCGTGACCCGCCTTGCAAAGCAGGTGTTTTCAACGCCAATTGCACTAGTAAGCCTCGTCGATGAAGGTCGACAATGGTTCAAGTCTCGCCAGGGTCTCGACGCTACTGAGACCCCCAGGGATATTTCGTTTTGCGGCCACGCGATACTCGACGACAAAATTATGGTCGTTAACAACGCCGATTCGGACCAGAGATTCTGCGACAACCCACTGGTTTGCGGAGATCCGAATATCCGTTTTTATGCCGGTTATCCGCTCTCGGCGCCCGATGGTAGCCGCATCGGAACCCTGTGCATCATCGATGACAAGCCGAAGGACATATCGAAGGAGCAGCTGCAGTTGCTGCGCGAACTTGGGCGCATGGTGGAAGAGGAACTAATAGCCACAAACTTGTCGACGGTTGATTCCTTAACGGGGCTATCCAACCGGAACGGCTTCAATACTGTCGCGGATCACCTGCTGCCGATGTGCCGGCGCAAGGATCAGCCGGCGACGCTGCTGCTGTTTCATCTGCAGAATCTGTTTGAGATAGAGACGCAATCCGGAGGCGCCGAGGCAGACGCCATCGCAGTCGAACTGGCACATATTCTGATGGCCAGTTTTCGCGATTCAGACGTCGTGGCGCGCCTTTCCTTTGATGTCTTCTGCGTATTACTGGCCGGTTCGGACCTTGATGGCGCTGACCCCGCACGAGATCGGTTCAACGCGCAACTCGGCGAACGTAATCGCACTACAGGTCACGAACATGAGATGCATATCGAAGTGCACGCTGTTGCTTATAAAGAGGGACGGCACGACGATGCGGCTGCGTTATTGGCGGACGGTGAATCTCGCATTTTGGAGGCACACTCGGAAGACGTCGCCTAGATGAAGGCGATCGTCGGTACTGGACGATTGTTTTTGTTGCAATAGCTCGAGTCAGTACCGCGGGTCTTACCCCATTCGCTCTGCGCGAACGGACTCGGCGTCAGGTTTACGCCCTTGATCGGGCGCCTCGAGTTAATGTTTTCGAAACCACATCGACGGGGTTGAGCGACGAGGCCCTTCATATCCCACCGTGCAGACAGTAAGATGCGCAATTCGGGTCGGCGCAAACAAAACGAATGAAATACGTTCTCGTATTCCTGGCATGTGCAACGCTGATTGGCTGCTCGGCAGAGAACGTTGATCCCGCGGCTGTTTCGGGTCAGATCACCGTCGCCGTACTCCCGGACCAGTCGAAAGACGCTCTGCTAACCCGGCACGGCCCCCTGCTGGCCTACCTCGAAGACAAGACTTCGCTCGACATCGAGCTCGTTATACCTCTCGACTACGCTGACCTGGTCGATCAATTTGATGCCGGGCACATCGATCTCGCGTGGTTCGGCGGATTGACATTCATCCAGGCGCAGCAAAGGAGCCAGGCAGCACCGCTCGCTTTCAGGGACGTCGATTTGCGCTTTACGAGCTGTTACCTGACAGGCGCTTCCGAAAGCCGCTCGACCGTTCGGGAGTTTGCAGGTGAGCAATTCAGCTTCGGTCCCCAGCTATCGACGTCCGGCCACTTGATGCCGCGCTATTTTCTGGAGCGAGACGGCCTCTATCCGGAGCAGTTTTTCGCGACGACGCGGCATTCGGCGGGGCATGATGAAACTGCAAGGTGGGTGAGCGATGGCGTCGTCGGCCTTGGCGTCACCAATTGCTTCATAGTGCAGTCAATGTTGGAGAATGGCTCGCTGAGCGACGACGATATCCAGATCATAGAGACGACGCCGCCGTATTCGGACTATGTGTGGGCCGTTAAGCCGACCATGGAAGAACGTACCAGGACGAAGTTGCTTGATGCGTTGCTCGCGCTCGATGCATCCGACCCCGACGATCGAGCCATTCTGCGGGCCCAGGGGGCCAATGCGTATCTGCCTGCTGCGCCGGACAACTTTGTATTGGTTCGGAGGGCGGCGAAGTTGTCTGGTGTCCTCGAAGACGACGGCGCACGTTGAACAGGAATTCCGTCAGCCCACCATTTGTTCTGCGCTATGTGTACGCGATTCTGGCCGTCGTCGCCGTCGTGGTGTCAGCGGTACTCGTATCGCTTTACCTCGTGCAGCAAGGCGAACTCGAAGCTCGCAATCGAGTTCAGTTCACTCATCTCGATTCGGTTGAAGAAACTGCAGAACTGGCCCGCGAGGCGCGTGCGCTTCGAGAGCAGGTACTGAGTCGCTTGACTGAATCCGTAACCGACCACTCTGGCGCAGCCGGTGTCCAAAGCGTGCAAATCGGGTACAGCGGACTTATGCAGTCGATGCGATCGCGTCTGACGCGATTGTCGGAGCTTATGGAACAGAGCGACAGCGATATATTTGTTCTGGCATTGAATCGCCTGATCGATCGTTTCGACCAGATCGACCGGTCTTTGCGATTCTCACAGCCAGGCGCCGAAATCATCTCATCTATTGACGTTTTGAGCTCGAACATCGAGCAGTACGAACGGCTGCACCAGATCGCGGCCGATCGGGAGCTGCATGAGCTGGCAGACAGGCAGTCCGAAAGACCCCGATTTCTCGGGATTCTCTTGCTTTGCCTGGCTTTAGGCACGCTCGCAGCCTGGTACTTGCTCCGATCGTTGCGCGTGTCTCTGCAACGACAGGTTGCGGCGGAACTGGCACTGGCCGAAAGCCAGGAACGACTGCACCATATCCAGAAGCTCGACGCACTGGGCAAGCTCGTCGGTGGTATCGCGCACGATTTCAACAACTGGCTTACCGTGATCCTGGGGCATGCCGGCTTACTGCGTGACAACATCGAAGGTAACGAGCGCCTCGAGGCAGGCCTCGATGAAATCAGTCAGGCGGGGGAGCAGGCGGCGTCTTTGACGAAGCAGTTGCTGGCGTTCAGCCGACGACAGCGGTTCGAGCCGCGCATCCTTGACCTCAATGAACTGATCCGCGGCATGGAAGAGATGCTGCAGCGGGTTATCAGCCGAGGCATCAAGCTGAGGTTTAGCTACGCCGATGACCTTGCCGACGTTGAGCTCGATCCGGACCAGATGCAGCAGGTGATCCTGAATCTCATCAATAACGCACGAGACGCCATGCCTGACGGTGGGTTGCTGACCGTTGCTACGGAAAGAGCTCTGGTTGGCCCGGAGGGCGTCGAGATCGACGGCGTCCCTGATGGCGAGTACGCGAAACTGAGTGTATCGGATACCGGGTTCGGCATGGACGAAGAGACGCGGCAACGCGTATTCGAGCCGTTCTTCACGACCAAGGAAACGGGCCAGGGCACCGGACTGGGTCTCTCTACGGTACACGGCATTGTCACGGCCTCCGACGGCTACATCTTCGTTGAGAGCCGTGAAGGAGAAGGTTCCAGATTCGTCATCTACTTCCCGCGGGCACAACAGCGCCAGGCAGCGGTTTCGGATGTTACAGCAGAGGCAACGCCACAAGACGGTCTGGAAACGGTACTCGTTGTGGAGGACAACGAGCAGGTTAGAAAATTCGTGGAGACAGGCCTGGCATCACTCGGGTACCGCGTCCTTTCTGCCGCTGGCGGCGGCAGCGGTCTCGAACTATGCAGGACCGAGTCTTCACGGATTGACGTAATCCTGTCGGACGTCGTTATGCCGGAAACCAGTGGGCCAAGGTTCATGGCCGCCGCAACGAAACTCCAGCCAGATGCCATACCGATCTACATGTCTGCCTATACGAAGGACGAGGTACTGCGGTTTCGACGCGGTAATACCGAGGCCGATATACCGCTGCTTACGAAGCCGTTCGAGATCGAGGCCCTCTCGCGCTTGATACGGGAACAGCTGGATAGCAAGGCGAAGCGCTGACGCGGTCCCGGCATTTCTCGTGTCCAGAAACGACACGACTTCGACAACCGCTCGAACGCATCCTTCGTATCACGGCCCTTGAAATCTGCCGCGCGCATGCCGAGGGACTACGTACTATCCCTTAGTCCATTCGCCTGCTGCAGCCACGATCGCGATTTATAATGGCAAAGACAGCGTGTCGACCAACCAGCCAGGACGTGAACGTGGGCCGCCTGGGAAAAGAGTATAAGAAGGGCGAAATCATTGCCCGCCAGGGCGACAAGGGAAGCTGCATGTTCGTTATTCAGGAAGGCGAAGTCGAAGCCGTGGCAGAGGCTGGCGGCAGGGAGTTCCGGCTGCGCACGATGGGACCCAACGAAATCTTCGGCGAGATGGCGTTGTTCGAAAAAGAAATTCGAACCTGCACTGTTCGCGCTCTCGGTCCGACCCGAATTCTCACCATCGACAAGAGAAATTTCCTGACGGGCGTGCATGAAGACCCCTCGCTGGCTCTTCGTATCGTGAAGACGATGTCGCATCGAATCCGCGACTTGACAGACCGACTGGCAAAATACGAGGAAGCGACATAAGAGAGACGACTTAAGCAAACGCGCCTGGCGACAACGCGCTACGGGTGCTTCAGCCGAAGCCGGCATTTTGCTATCGGTTTAGCCCGCGCCCCGCAGCGGTTCGCTTCGCCAGCGCATCAATCTCCCGGCAGATGCCGGAGAGTCAGGGCGGACAGGATGTGAGCATATCGGCTGAGAATCTTGGCTTCACGCGTCGTCAGGAACGTACGCCCCCGCTTCGGAACACGGTGCTTGCTGATGGCTCGCGAATAGCCGTTATCGGCGCAGGGCCGGCCGGCTCGATGTTCAGCTATTTCTTGCTCAGCATGGCAGAAACGCTGGGGCTCGATGTTGATGTCGACTTGTTCGAGCCGCGACGTTTTTGCCACCGCGGCCCTGCCGGCTGCAACCACTGTGGGGGAATTGTCTCCGAATTACTGGTGCAGCGTCTCGCTACCGAAGGAATCATCCTCCCCCATGATGTCGTGCAGCGCGGCATCGAATCCTACATGCTGCATATGGATGTCGGCGATGTGGAAATCGCTACGCCGCTGCATGAAAAGCGGATTGCCGCCATGTATCGCGGCAACGGACCGCGGGAATCCGAACCGCTGGACACCCAGAGTTTTGATGGCTACCTGCTCGAACTGGCTCAGGAAAAGGGCGCGAACGTCGTGCGTCGGCTGGTCACGGACGTGCGTCGCGATAATGATCTGATGACCGTGGCCTGTGCTGATCAGCACAGCGAGCGCTACGACCTGGTGGTCGTCGCAACCGGCGTGAACAGCCATCTCCTGGAGAACCTCGAGGGCGAATTCGAGTCATTCCACCGGCCCGCCCGCACCAAGACCTTCATCTGCGAATTCAGGCTGGGTCACGAGCTCGTCAGGGAGACTTTCGGCCCGTCGATGCACGTCTTCCTGCTGGATATTCCGAGGCTCGAGTTCGCCGCCATGGTACCGAAGGGCGAATTCGTCACGGTGTGCCTGCTCGGAGACCGTATAGACGATGACCTGATCAATCGTTTCTTCAGCTCTCCGGAGGTTCGAAACCGATTCCCGGGTGGCGTTATCCCGCAGCAGGCATGTCACTGCTATCCGCGCATCAATGTCCGGGCTGCTCGTCCGGCCTACGGTGATCGGCTGGTCGTGATTGGCGACAGCGGCTCGACGCGCCTGTTCAAGGACGGCATCGGATCCGCATACCGGACCGCGAAGGCCGCGGCAAAAACCGCCGTTTTTCACGGTGTCGACGCCGCGAGCTTCAAGCAACACTACGCGCCGTTATGCCGAAAGATCGGCAACGACAACCAGGTCGGTAAAGTCGTGTTTGGCTTCGCAGGCCTGATACAGAAGACTCGCTTCGCACGTCGCGGAATATTGCGAATGACGTCCAACGAGCAGGCGCAGACCAGCCGACCGCGGCGAATGTCCGGCGTGCTCTGGGATCTGTTTAGCGGCAGCGCGTCGTACACGAACGTATTCGTACGCACCCTGCACCCGGCCTATATCGGGAGCCTGGTATGGAACCTGGTGGCCGGCAACGTGCCCGGAAGTGCGGCTCGTCATGGCCGTGCTTCTGGCGAGGAAGAAAGTCATGTCCGGCGCTAAAACAGCGGCCGACCAGCCGGCAACGGCACTATTCCAGCTCCATGCGCAGCAGGTGGAAAAGCTGCCGCCGTGCCAGGCGCAGTGCCCGAACAGCGGCGACATTCGCGGCTGGCTCGGCGTTATCGCCCAGCATGAAAAAAACGGCCTGACATTGAACCAGGCCTATGACAGGGCATGGGAAATGATCGCCGACCTGAATCCCCTGCCGGCGACGGTCAGCCGGATCTGCCCGCATCCCTGCGAGGATCTTTGCACACGCGCGGACAAGGACGGCGCGGTATCCATTAATGCAGTAGAACGATTTCTCGGAGACTGGGGACTTTCGCGATCCTTGCCTCTGCCGCGAATTGATTCAGAGAAGCACCCGGAATCCATCGGCGTCATCGGTTCCGGCCCGGCGAGCCTCTCCTTCGCTTACCAGATGGCACGGCGTGGCTATAGCGTCACCCTGTATGAAAGACACAGCGTGCCGGGCGGGATGCTGCGCCATGCGATCCCTGATTATCGCCTGCCGAGAGAGGTGCTGGACGCCGAAGTTGAGCGCCTTCTCGGACTGGATATTGCGTTGCGTCAAAATGTCGATCTCGGAAATGACGTTGATCTCGAGGAGCTACGCGAGAAGCACACGCTGATATTCCTGGGCCTCGGCGCCCAGGCGGCGAGACACCTCGGTATACCGGGCGAACAGGGTCCGGGAGTCATTACCGGCATCGACTACCTGCGACAGCGCAAAGAGCGAAGCGAGTCGCTGGACGGAAAACGGGTGCTGGTGATCGGCGGCGGCAACACCGCGATGGATGCGGCGCGAAGTGCGAAGCGCGACGGTGCCGATGTAACGGTGCTTTACCGGCGCAGCGAGACCGAAATGCCGGCCATTGGCACGGAAGTGGACGATGCCCGCGCCGAGTGCGTGGACTTTCGTTTCCTGGTCTCACCCACACGAATCATCCGAGACGGAGAATCGATACAAAGTGTGCAGGTTCAGGGCATGCGCCTCGGCGAGCCTGACGAGCAGGGACGCCGACGCCCCCTGCCGGTGCCCGGCGCATTGCAGGAATTGGCGGCGGATATTGTCATCGTCGCGGTAGCTCAAGCCTCAGACTGGCATGGCCTGGAGGCTGTGGACACTGCTCATCGGTGGCTGCGCACGCGAGACGACGGCAAGCTCGACAAAGATCTATGGGCCGGCGGCGATGACCGGGGCCCGAGTATTGCGAGCAGGGCAATCGCGCAGGGTCGCCTTGCCGCCGAGTCGGCACATGCCGAACTTCGTGGCGAGCGCGGTGCCGGCGCGGCTTCAGCGCGAAACCCCATCAACGCCGGCGCCGTAAAGACCGATTTCTACGCGAACCAGCAGCGATCTCAAACACCGCGCCGTCCGCAGACAGAGTGGCTGTCGAATCCTGACGCGGAGATCAATCAGACGATCAACTACGATCAGGCAATTGAAGAAGCGGCGCGCTGCATGTCCTGCGGACTCTGTTTCGATTGCCAGCAGTGCTTCATGTACTGCAACGCGTCGGGCTTCACGCGCATACAGGAGACCAGCCCGGGTAACTACTTTGTGCTGGCGCTCGAATCCTGCGAGGGCTGCGGCAAGTGCATCGACCTCTGCCCGTGCGGCTATCTCGAGGCCCGCGACTAAAATAAGGATCAATTTGGGGTCAGACTCCAATTTCTCCAAGTTCCTTACAAGCAGCCAGCCGCCTCTGCCAACGCGTCCCAGACGACGCGGATTCGTCGCACGTTTCTGAGGTCGGGGTGTGTCAGCAGCCATAGTTCGCCGCCGATGCCCGACACCGTGAACAACGGCCGCAGCCCGTCGCCTTTCTGATCGGACGGCAATACCGCCAAACCGACATCCGCCCTCGCGAGTGCCGCCATGGTCGAAAGGTCGTTGGCGCGGGCGACAATCTGCTCTCTGAAATTCGATTCGAGCCACTGGAACGCTGCTAGCCGCATCATCGACGCGTCGGCGCCGATCAGTGGCTGCCCCTGGAGTTCTGGTATGTTCTTCGGTTGCCTGCGTCGACTCGAGGTCGCGCCACAGACCGACCATCCGAGTTCCGCGAGCTTGCGGCCAACGAGGTGCTCGGGCGGACGCGTCGTCGCTCGGAGCGCGATATCCGCTTCACGGCGATTCAAATCATAGTCGGTGTCGCCAACCGAGGTTTCCACGATGATCCGCGGATGCGTACGGCGCAGTTTCTTGAGGACGCCCGGCACGATCGTCCGCGCGATGTTCGGCGCCGTCGTCAACCGCACGGTGCCGCACGGCTCGAGATCCCGGCCGGCTACCTCTCGCTCGATTGACTGAATCGCACCCTCGGCTTCAAGTGCCAGTTCCCGCATTCGCTCACCCACCGGCGTCAGCACGTATCCGTCGGGGAGGCGTTCAAACAGTCGCGTATTGAGGTCGCTCTCGAGTGAATTGAGTCGGCGAAATACGGTCGAGTGGTTGATCTTGAGATCTCGCGCGGCGCCGGCCAGCGAGCCCTGCTCGGCGATTGCGAGAAAAACGCTCAGATCATTCCAGTTCATTGATTCGATCTTGATTTGCAAAACTGCAATATTAATTTGCTTATTTTGCTGATTCTATTGCGTCTTCGCAAGTTGCAAACTGTTGGCGTCACTTAAATCAGTTCAGGAGAATCACAATGGACAAATATCAGGAGTACGGCCCGACGCTGTTACGGGTATCACTGGGTATCATCTTTCTCGCGCACAGCGCCTATCTCAAAGTTTTCGTGTTTTCGATAGCCGGCACGGTCGGTTTCTTCGAGTCGATCGGGTTTCCCGGCCTGCTTGCCTACGCCGTGCTTGCCGCGGAGACTATCGGCGGTGTCTTGTTGATTCTCGGCGTTCGCGTGCGGGAGGCAGCCGCAGTGCTGGCGATAGTCTCGCTCGGCGCTACGTGGGTTCATCTCGGCGCCGGCTGGCTGTTTTCGAATCAGGGCGGCGGCTGGGAGTATCCGCTGTTTCTCGCGATTGCCTGTATGGTTCAGATGCTGCTCGGCCCGGGAGCGCTGCGCGTCAGGCTGCCGGGCGGCGCACGATTCGTCGCGGCGGACGCGAGCGCATGAAACCGCTCAGTTGTTTTCATGCGCATGTCTACTTCGACCTGCATGAACTCGAGCAGGCGATCGATCTCCGACGGGAGATCGGTCGCCTCTTCGAGGTACCGATCGGCGCCGTGTACGATCGGCCCATCGGTCCGCATAGCAAAGGGATGTTCCAGATCGTGTTTGGATCAGAGGACTTCGGCGTCATAGTGCCGTGGCTGATGCAGCATCGTGGCGCACTCGACGTACTCGTCCACGGCGACACGGGAGAACACTACATCGATCACACGCAACACGTACTGTGGCTTGGAAACTCGCAGCGACTCTATACGGAGATGTTTCAGCGAGCGAACGACAACGCGGCCCCGCTTTACGCCGGTTAAGTTTTCGCCTCGTCAATAACAGGGGTCGAACCGAGGTCTTCTCGGGCAAGGAAAGAAAGCCTCGGTTCGACTCTTATTCCTTCCTATCTCGGAGCACTCCCGGGTAACGATCAGGGCATTTGCTGCACGACCATCGCCTCGATCAGTCGCGGACCCTTCGCCGCCATTGCGGCTGCAAACTGCTCGTGGAAATCTTCCGCGCTTGTGGCCCGGGTTGCGGGTACACCCATGCCCTCGGACAGGCTTACCCAGTCGAGGTCGGGTCGGGACAGGTCGAACATCGACAGCGTCTTGGGCGTGGGTGCGCCGGCGCCAACGCGTGCGAGCTCGATATTGAGGATCGCATAGCTCTTGTTGTTCATGATGACGACGGTGACGTCCGTGTTCTCGCGAGCCATCGTCCACAGTGCCTGCACGGTATACATCGCGCTACCGTCCGCCTGCAGTGCAATCACCTTGCGGTCGGGGCAAGCCACCGATGCCCCCAGGCTGAGCGGCAGTCCCTGGCCGATCGCCCCGCCGGTCAGCATCAGCCAGTCGTGAGGGGGCGCGTTCTCGGTCACGGGAAATATTCCAAGCCCGCAGGTGGCGGCCTCGTCCGAGACAATTGCGTTTTCCGGCATCAGCAACGCCATGCTCTGGCCGATGCTCACCGGTGTCAGCAATCCTTCCGGTGGCGGGAAGTTGGGCGCCGCCGGGACCGTCTCGGCAGGCTCGCGCGCGCCCAGTTCTTCGGCAAGGGCGCCGAGCGCCGCGCGACTATCCTGGTCGACGCTGGCGAGTTCGAGGACCTCGCAGCCTTCGGGCACCAGCCAGCTCGGCTTGTCGGGATACGCGAAGAATGACACGGGCGCATCGGCTCCCACCAGCACGATTTGCTCGAGCCCGTCCAGTTGCTCGGACACCTGTTCCGCGAAGTAGCGCAGGCGCTCCACAGCGAATCGCCCGGCGCCACGCTGCATGCGCGCGACGAACGTCTCACTCAAAACCCGGCATCCTGTGGCGCGGGCAATGCGTCCGGCAAGCTCGGTACTCTCCTCGCGCAGGGCCCGGCCGCCGAGCAGTAGCGCGGTGGCCTTGCCATTTCCGAGTTTTGCAGCCACCTTTGAAACGGCCTCGTTCGCCAGCGGCTCCCGGTCCGGCAGCGGCAACGGCTCTGCCGATTTGCTGGCCTCTTCCCAGGCATGATTGGCTGGCGCGATCAGCGTGGCGATCCGGCCGGCGCCGGTCATTGACGCCGCGACGGCCTCAGCCCCCGAGGCCGCCAGGTCGTTGGCCGATTTCGATGTCCGCACCCAGGCCGAACAGATGTTTGCATGCGCCGGCACGTCCGACGTCAGCGGTGCGTCATATTTCAAATGATAAGTCGCATGATCGCCGACGATGTTCACCAGGGGTGTGTGCGCCCGCCTGGCGTTGTGCAGGTTGGCCATGCTGTTCGAGAAACCGGAGCCAACGTGTAGCAGCGTCGCTGCGGGCTTGTCCGCCATCCGCCCGTAACCGTCCGCGGCGCCGCTGACTACACCCTCGAACAGACACAGGATGGCGCGCATGCCATCGTTGTTTCCGATGGCGGATACCAGCTGCATTTCGGACGTGCCGGGGTTTGCGAAACACACTTCCACGCCGCTGGCGACCAGGGTTTCGAGCAGCTTGTCGGCGCCGTTCATGATGGTTTCCGTTCTTAATACAGGCAGTTCAGGGTCAGAAGATCTTGCCCGGGTTGAGTATGTTCCGGGGGTCCATAGCTTGCTTCAGTGTCTTCATCAGTGCGATTTCCTCGGCGCTTCGCGACTGGCCGAGGTACGCGCGCTTTTCGAGCCCGATGCCGTGCTCGGCGGAGATGACGCCACCGCGCTGCCCGAGCGCCCCGTAGATGATTTCCTGAACGCCGAGCACGTCCTGCTCGTCCAGGCTGCCGACGGTGAGGACGAAATGTATGTTGCCGTCGCCGATGTGGCCGAACGTCACCATGCGTGACTGCGGCCAGTGCTCCTTCATCCGCCCGTTGACTTCATTGACGTAGTCTTCCATTTGCGGAATGGCGAGGCTGATATCGAAAGCCATCGGCGGATACAGGGTGTGCACCAGATACTCGATGTCGTCCCGTATCGCCCAGAGTTCTTCTCGCTGCTGCTGGCTCTGTGCGATCACGGCGTCGACCACCTGCTCCTCCTCGAAGGCCTCCTGCAACGCACTCTCAAAGCGCGCCGAATCGCTTTCCTGGTGACCGCCGGTTGACTCCAGCAGCACGTAATAGGCGTGCGACGTGTCCAGAGGCCGTCCGTGCTTGTCGCCGTCGTCGATGATGAGGCTGTAGAAATCGTTCCACATCACCTCGAAAGCGCTGAGTGTCCCGCCAAAGGCCGAGTCCACCGAGTGAAGAAATCGACCGAGATGCTCGAAGGTGTCGATAGCGACCAACGCCGTGTTGCGGCTGCGCGGTGCCGGCCTGAGACGCAGGACGGCACGCGTCACGATGCCCAGCGTTTGATGACGTCCTTCATCGAAGAGATGACGGTGCCGTCGGCGAGGACCGCCTCGACGCCCAGGAGCTGTTCCCGGACCATGCCGTAGCGAATGACGCTGTTGCCGCCGGCATTCGTCGAAATGGCGCCCCCGATCTGGGCGCTGCCGCGCGCGCCGAAATCAACCGGAAACAGCAATCCTTCAGCCTCGGCAAGCTCTTGGACCTTCTGCAGCGGAACACCGGCCTCAACGGTAATCGTTCGATTAACGGTGTCCACGGGATCCGTGGCATGCATTCTTTCCAGCGAGACAACGATGTCGTCCGGAGCGGTCCTGGCGCCGCCCACAAGACCGGTCACCCCGCCGTGCGTCACCACTGCTTGCCCCTGCTCATGGCAGGCTTTCAGGACGGCCGACACTTCTTTCGTGTCGGCAGGCCGTATGATTGCCCTCGCCTGGCAGCCGCCCATTGGCGGCCAGCTTTCCGGGCGGTTGGCAACGTCATCTCCCGTCAGCACCCCGTTGGCACCGACGATGCTCTTCAGTTCTTCAATGAATGCGTCCATGGTGTGAGATTAGGCGCATTTGCGTTCGCGTTGCAATGCATTTGCGAGCGCCACGGCAGTTTGCATGCCCGGACGGGGCGCGATTCACGGAACGATGAATTCGACGGGTCTCGTTTTCCGCTTATCGCGAAGCCGTGCTAATCGCACTTGGCCATCAATTCGCAAAAATCGTCCTGAGCCAGCGGCTCGGCGACGTAGAAGCCCTGAACGGCATCGCAGCCCAGTTTCGCCAGCAGCTCGAATTCTTCCTGCCGCTCCACACCCTCGGCGACAACGGTCATGTCAAACCGATGCGCCAGCGTGATAATGGTCTCGACCAGCTTCCGGTTCCTGTCGCAGGTGTCCATGTTGGCAATGAAAGACTGATCAATTTTTAGCTCGGTCGCCGGAATGTCTTTGAAGTAGGACAACGATGAGAAACCGGTTCCGAAGTCATCGATAGCGACCCCGATGCCCGCCGAACGCAGCTTGTTGAGGCAATCGAAATTCGATTTGGAATCGGCCACCAGCGCGGACTCCGTGATCTCTATAATGAGATCGACATCCCCCGCGCCCCAGATTGAACGACTGTTGAAAATCAGATCGTAGAGCTCGGATTTTTGCAACAGCTGTGCATCGAGGTTAACGGCCACGCTGTAGCGCTGGCCGATGTCCGGCCAGTCGGACGCATCGTTCAATGCCGTCATCAGTACGAAGTTGGTGAGTTCGTCGATCATGCCGATATCGCAGGCCAGCGGCACGAATACCGATGGCGGGACCTGTCCGTGGACTTCGTGATTCCAGCGCGCCAGCGCCTCCGCGCCGATCGGCCGGCCGGTGGCAACCGAGAATTTCGGCTGATACATCAGTTCCAGGGATCGGCCTCTGATGGCCGCCGCGAGGTCGTCCTGTATCGTCCACTTAAGCGACATCGTCGATAACGCTTCGGGCGAATAGACGAGATAGGGGTCGCCGGAATTCGTCGCGGCCTCCACGGCCATGCGCGCGTTGTGAATCAGGTCAACGGCGTTGGAAGCACTTTCCGGATAGGCCGCAATGCCGATATTGATACCGCCCTTGAAAGATGACTCCAACTCGCTGACCGCAGTATTGTAAAGACGGATGATCTTCTCGGCAGCCAGCTGCTGCAGTATGACCGAGTCGATGCCGTCCAGCACGATACCGAATGTGCAATGGCCGATCCGATAGACCTTGTCGCCATCCCTGCAAACGCGCACGAGCAGTTTCGCAATGCTGCGCAGGAATGTTGCGCTGGCCGAACTACCCGAGCGGGCGAACAGCTTGCTGATGCCGCTCATGTCGACGATAAAGACAGACAGCGCCCCGTTCGAATTATCAAGCTTGAGCTGGACTTCCTGCTCGAAGACATCGGCGTCCGTCAGATTTATTTTCTGATGCTGCATCGGCCCGCTACAGGAAGAACTCTCTGGGATCAATGTCATAGGCGCCGGGCTCTACGCCGCGTTCAATCCAGACCGACGGAGCCTGCCCGCGCTGTTTACTGAGGTCGATGGTTTCAAACTCTCTCAGCGGGTGCTTCTCGGAGTCGAGGATGATCGCAAGCTCCGGCTGCAGACGAGTGGCGTGATGCTCCTTCAGGACAATACCGATCTCGCCGGTATTGAGCTCCACCAGCGTGCCAACCGGGAAAATGCCGAGCGCCTGGATGAACTGCTCCACCATTTCGGCCTGGTAGTGCTTGTCCGACAGGGCTTTGAACTCGCGCATGGCGTCATAGGACGACATGGCTTTGGCGTAAGGCCTGTCGGTGATCATCGCGGAGTACGAATCGACGATGCCGCCGATGCGCCCGAAAACCGGTATCTGATTGCCCTTCCATCCTTTCGGATAGCCCGAGCCGTCATAGCGTTCATGGTGCGTCGCAACCATTTCCATGATTCGCCGATCGACGTCACCCGATTCGCGAAGCACCTCCAGTCCAATGTCGACGTGTGTCCTGATATACGCCATTTCCGGGTCGGTCAGCTCGCCTTTTTTCTGCAGCAGCTGGTTTGGCATTTTCATTTTGCCGACATCGAGAAGCAGCCCACCGAGACCGACCGCCTTCAGCGCCTCCTTGTCCAGGCCGAGGTGCCGCCCGAATATCAGGGCCCAGACTGAAGACGCCATTGAATGCGCGCTGATGTACTCGTCTTTCTGCTGCATACGAACCAGCAGCGCCATCGCGGTGCTGTTGCGAAGCACGCTATCTACCATCGCGCCCGTGACAACCTCCAGCTCCGGCATCGATATCGCTGAGCCGTTGCGGATGCCTTCGAGAACGTTCATGAGCTTTTCCAGCGCTCCGCTATGAATCGATTTGGCCACGACGAGTTCGTCGGCAATACTGGCCGTGTCCTGGTAGAAATCACCGGGCTTAAAGTCACGCGGCGCTTCAGCGACTTTCCAACCAAACAGGCTGCAGATGCGTTGCCAGAGCGATCGCCAGATACCCCGCCGCTCTGATGCTTTGCTTTGCTGCTGGTTGCTCGAGTTCGGAGCATCCAGAAACTGCACGATCCGCGCGTCGGACTCTTCGAGATCGATTTCGACAAAATCACAGTATCGGCGAAGGTCCTCGATCTCATTCTCGTTGCGAATGAAAAAGCCCTGGAACAGAAACGGTGTTTCCAGCCACGGGCGATCGAGACGGGAAACGTACATGCCTACGCGAAGGCCGTCGACGTCGATTTTTCGTAATGGTTTGCTCATGGCTTGGGAAGCGCCCCACTCCCACGCATTCTGACCCAATTGGATTATGGAAACCCTAGCAAACCGCTCGATGCGAAAGCGGGATACGAGTCACACGAATGGCGGTGGGGACATTCTGCTTTTTGCCCGCAAAAAGCAGAATGTCCCCGTATTTAACGCCGCCATTATGTGATCCAGGTCACACTCTTCCCGCGGGCGACCCTCGGCCCCGCACCTCCAAAAATGTCTTGTTCCTGATGAAATGCATCCTGAGATTTGAGAGGACAGCATCATGGATCGCAGAGCCATCTTCGCCTTTATCGGTATCTACTTTTTCGCAGCCAGTGCGGCCTTCGTGTTTGGCGGCAGCGAGGAGATCAACGCTACCTCGGTCGTGGATCAGCCCAGCTCCTACATCCTTAAGGGTGAGTCGACCGAGCAGGTTGCCGAGGCCGTAGTTGCGGCCGGCGGCGAGATCACGCACGAGCTTGGCGTCATCCAGTCGGTGGCGGCCAACCTGACCGAGAGCCAGCTCGACGAGCTGCGCATCACCCGCGGCATCCTGCGCATTTATGGCAACGACGCCGTGAAGGCCTCGGGCAAACCCGTCAAAGACAATAACGGTGGTGGCGATGAAGAGGATTCCGGCGACGGGGGCATTGCTGGCTCTGCGTACACCGAGTTCCCGAGCCTGGTGGAGGCCGACGTGCTGCATGACCAGGGCATCGATGGGTGGGGAATCACGATCGCTATTGTGGATTCTGGCATCTACGGTGGCCCGGGGATCACACAGGATCGTTACGGCAAGAATCGTATCAAAGCGGTTTACGATGCCACCACCGACCAGCAATACCTCGGTGGCAAGGGCAAGGGCACAACCGATTTCAGCGACGATTTTGACGTTGACGAGAACGGGCATGGCTCGCACGTCGCCGGCGTCGCGGCCAGCGGCAAGCTCTCCGATGCCGGAAAGTACAACGGTATCGCCCCGGCAGCGCCGCTGGTGGCCGTCAAAGTCTTTGATGCGAACGGTGTCGGCAGCTACGCGGACGTTATTCGCGGTGTCGACTGGGTGGTCGCCAACAAGCAAAATCTGCAGATCCGCGTTTTGAACCTGTCGCTCAGCGCGCCGCCGCGCTCGCATTACTGGGACGATCCGCTGAACCAGGCCGTCATGGCGGCATGGGAAGCCGGCATCGTCGTGGTGGCTGCAGCCGGTAATACCGGTCCCGACGCCCAGAGCATCGGCGTGCCCGGTAATGTCCCCTACGTCATCACGGTGGGTGCCATGACCGACAACTACACGCCGGCCGACGGCAGCGACGATTATCTCGCGTCGTTCAGCGCCGTAGGCCCCACCTATGAAGGTTTCGTCAAGCCCGAAGTCGTTGCGCCGGGCGGGCATATGAGGGCCTCGATGGAGGGCACGGATCAGATCGCCGTTGATCATCCGGCCTTTTACCTGGGCGCCAACTTCTTCGAGATGTCCGGTACCTCGCAGGCGACGGCCGTGGTCAGCGGTATTGCGGCACTGGCATTACAGATGGAGCCGGGACTCACGCCGGACCAGGTCAAATGCAAGATCATGTCGGCCGCACGTCCCGCCGTTAAGGCCGACGGCAGCCTCGCATACTCGGTATTCCAGCAGGGTGCCGGCATGGTTAACGCCCGCGATGCAGTCTACAACTGGAACCACGACTGTGCCAACAACGGTCTCGATATTGCCGCCGATCTCGCCGGCACCAAGCACTTCGGTGGTCGTGCCAACCAGGATGAGAACGGTGACTACTACCTGATGGGCCTCGACGGCTACCTGTGGACCAACAGCGGTGCGGACACCAGCGGTTACCTCTGGACCAACGGTTACCTCTGGACCAACGGTTACCTCTGGACCAACGCCTACCTCTGGACCAACGGCGATGTTGATGCCAACGGCTACCTCTGGACGGACGGCTACCTCTGGACCAATGGCTATCTCTGGACCAATAGTTACCTCTGGACCAATGGCTACCTGTGGACCAACTCCTTAAGCGAAACCGCTGCAATCAACACCTGGGTGAACCCGGAATAGGATCTCTACCTCCGAAAGCCTGATTACGCCCCCGCCTGTCGGGGGCATTTTTTTGCGGTCTTGCCCTCCGTCGATCATGGGGACATTCCTGATTTAGCGTATTAACGCACTAAATCAGGAATGTCCCCGAATTTACCGATCCGCGCCTAGCCCGCTACGCTATTCCGGAATTCGCGTAGCACGAGAAGGCTAGCTGGATTTGAACCGGCCGGTGCCTCGCTAATGCAAACCCATCAGGACACGGACGTGCATCTCCGCGCAGCGCGCAAGGCTATTGAGTTCATACCCGCCTTCCAGCACCGAGACGATTCGACCCGAAGCCGACTTCGCGGCCATCTCGACGATTTGCTCTGTTACCCACCGGAAATCGGCATCGGTCAGGCTGACGTACGACATGTCGTCATCGACATGGGCGTCGAAGCCGGCCGAGACGAAGACCATCTCCGGCTGAAACCGCTCCAGGGCTGGCAGCCATTGCTCGCTGACTGCGGCCCTGAACTCCGCACTTTTCGCGCTTGCGTCGAGCGGCACGCAAACGCGGTTCGGCGCATCCTCGAGGAGTGGCGTAAAGGGAAAGAACGGGTGCTGAAACGTAGAACAGAAAAGGACCCGGTTGTCGTCCTTGAAGATATCCTCGGTGCCGTTGCCGTGGTGTACATCGAAATCGACAATAGCTACCCGCTCCAGACCGTGCCGTTCCAGCGCATGAGCGGCACCGACTGCGATATTGTTGTAGAGACAAAAGCCCATCGCGCGATCTCGTTCAGCATGATGTCCCGGAGGGCGCACGCCGCAGAAGGCTGATTCCATCTCGCCGCTCATTACGAGATCGACTGCCGCTACCGCGGCGCCTGCCGCTCGCCGGGCAGCTCTGAGGGAATCCGGGCTGATCACGGTGTCAGGATCCAGGCGAGCATAGCCGTTCTCGGGCAGCATCGATTTGATGGCTGCAAGATGATCCTGACCATGAACTCGCAGTAGCTGGCCGTCGGTTACTTGCGGTGCGTCGTAATACCGGAGTACATCAGACAGGCCGGTCGCAACGAACTGGTCCTCGATGGCCGAAAGGCGTCGTGAATTCTCCGGGTGACCCTCACCGGTATCGTGCTGGTGGCAATCGGAATGGCTGATATAGGCGGTGCGCAAGGTGGCATACCCGTATTGCGGAGGCGTTGTCCGCCAGTGTAAAAGTTCGCGACGGCGATAGGAACCTGGAGTAGACCACCGAAATGAACACGCATTACCTGGCGTCCCTTTTTACACCCGAGACTGTCGCACTATTCGGCGCAAGCGACAGGGAGGACTCCGTTGGCGGCGTGGTCTTCAAGAACCTGCTCACGTCCGGCTTCGAGGGCCGGATCTATGCAATTAACCCCAAACGCGACGAGGTCCAGGGGCAGAAAGCATTCTCATCGCTGGACGAAATCGACGAGGCGGTGGATCTTGTCGTTGTTGCGACACCCGCTCGCGGCATCCCCGATATCGTGGAAGCCTGCGGCGAGCGTGGAATCAGGATGATGCTGATCCTTTCGGCGGGCTTTCGTGAGACCGGCGCCGAAGGCCGGAAGCTGGAGGACCGTGTGGTAGAGCTGGCGAAACGCTACGGCATTCGCCTGATGGGCCCCAATTGCCTTGGCATCATCCGCCCGGATAAAGGGCTCAATATCACGTTCGGAAACAACAGCGCCCAGCCGGGCAGCCTGGCACTCGTGTCACAGTCGGGCGCCATTTGCACCGCGATTCTCGATTGGGCGGAACTAAATGACATCGGTTTTTCGGCCGTGGTATCGACCGGCATCAGCGCAGACCTGGATTTTGGCGACTACCTGGACTACCTGGTCGCGGACCCGAAGACCAAAGCCATCCTGCTTTACATTGAAGGCATCATCGACTCGCGGCGATTCATGAGCGGCCTGCGAGCCGCGGCGCGCATCAAGCCCGTCATAGCGCTCAAGGTCGGACGTCATGCGGCCGGCGCCGAAGCCTCGATGTCACACACCGGCGCATTGGTCGGAAGCGACGAGACTTTTTCCGCCGCGTTGTCGCGATCCGGTGTGCTGCGCGTCGAAACGATCGGACAACTCTTTGCGGCCGCCAAGGCGCTCTCGTCGCTGCACTATCGAGGCCCGTCCGAGCGGCTGGTCATCATCACCAATGGCGGTGGCCCCGGCGTTATGGCGGCGGATCGCGCTACGGACCATGGCATCGAACTGAGTTCCCTGAGCGAAGAAACGATGGCCGCCCTGAACGAGGTGCTGCCGGTTGTCTGGTCTCACAGTAATCCCGTCGACATCATCGGTGATGCTCCGCCGAAACGGTACCAGCAGGCGATCGACATCTGCCTGGAAGATCCCGGCGTTGACGGCGCAATTGTCATCCTGACACCGCAAGCGATGACCAAACCGACGGAGGTGGCAGAAGCGGTCATCACGTCGGCGAAAAAAAGCAGTAAACCGGTCATGACCAGCTGGATGGGCGGCGGCCAGGTGGAAGCCGCTCGTACACTCTTCAACCAGGCGCATGTTCCGGATTTCGGCACGCTCGAAAACGCGGTTGACGCATTCTCGTACCTCGCCAGGTACAACCGCAACCAACGCCTGTTGCTGCAGACGCCTGCACGGCTGACCAGCGGTCAGACACCGCCCGACAGTGACGGTGCGCGCCTGATCATCGAGGGGGTGCTCGCAGAGCAAAGAAGTGTCTTGACCGAGCCGGAGTCGATGGCGGTATTGACCGCATTCCAGATACCGACGGTACGCAATGCCGTGGCTCACTCGGCAAACGAGGCGCTGATTATTGCCGAGTCGATTGGATTTCCGGTGGCGATGAAAGTCCTTTCCACCGACATCTCCCACAAATCTGACGCCGGCGGCGTCAGGTTGAACATCAATTCGGCACAGGAAACACGCGGCGCTTACAAGCAGTTGGTCGACCAGGTCACGCAGAACGTGCCGGACGCAAAAATCTCGGGCGTGAACGTCGAGAAAATGTACCGCAGCTCGAATGGACGGGAGCTCATGATCGGGATCATCCGCGACCCTGTTTTCGGTCCGGTCATCAGCTTCGGCAGCGGCGGTACAGCCGTGGAGGTCATGGGCGATTCGGCGATTTCCCTGCCGCCGCTCAACCGCCGCCTGGCCCAGGATCTCATTAACAGAACAAAGGTCTCCAAGCTGCTCGGTCAGTTTCGCAACATGCCGGCGGTCGACATGGACCAGCTGATCCACGTATTGCTTCGTGTCTCCAGCATGGCCTGCGAGCTGCCCTGGATACGGGAGATGGATATCAATCCATTGATCATCGACGACAAGGGGCTCATGGCCGTCGATGCCCGCATTGTTGTCGAATACCCGAAGCCGTCCACGGATCCCTATCATCACCTGGCCATACATCCCTATCCCTCTCACCTGGTCAAACAAATTCAGCTGAGTGACGGAACCGATATCGTCATCAGGCCTATCCGGCCCGAGGATGCGGAGATTGAAGCGAAATTCGTGCGGGAACTGTCGAGCCAGGCACGATATTTTCGCTTCATGAACTCATTGCAGGAGTTGAGCCAGCAGATGCTGGTGCGTTTTACTCAGATTGACTATCACAACGAGATGGCCCTGATCGCCGTGACGGTGGGTGATGCGGGCGAAGAACAGATCGGCGTTGCCCGTTACACGACCAACCTCGACAAGACCAGCTGCGAGTTCGCCCTGGTCGTCTCGGACCAGTGGCAGAGCAAGGGCATAGGCCATCACCTGATGCGTAATCTCATGGAAATTGCGCGAGACCGTGACCTGGAGAGGATGGATGGCCAGGTGCTCACTATTAACACGAGGATGCTCGAATTGATGGCGTCGCTGAATTTCAAGATCCAGGATGATCCGAACGACCCAGCGATCAAGCAGGTAGAGGCGCAGCTGCACTGAAAATGCCAAAACGTTCCGATCCCAAGGATCTGGTTCGTGTGAGCCAACCCGGCCATCGCTCGATTCTGTGAACCGAAATTGTTGATTTGTGTTTGGGCTTTTTAGTTCGAGCTTGCGATCGATGATCGACTGCCGGTCACGAATCCTGACTGACGCTCACGGTATCCGGTCGTCTTTTCGCTTTGCGAGCCACAAACGAAAGCAGCACCGCAGTCATGCAGGCCCATATTGGGGTTTCCAGCCAGGCGGAACGACCGCCAGTCAGTAGCGCCTGGACGGCCAGCAGCCAGCCCACGATCAGGCCCGCATTGACGCGTATTCTATCGAGACGCTCTGGCGCTATGTCGCAATAGGAATAAGGCTCGGAGTTCATCTTCACGAACAGGACAATGCCGAGCGCATAGGCGCCGATCAGTGACCAATCCCGCACTGTAAGATCACTGGCTATCGAGTTTGTGTCGCCAGGCAACATCCAGAAAAAAACGGGCAGGCATGCCGCTGCTGCCAGATAGTGCCGACGCAGAGGTTCTTTTAGCACTGCATCGAGAGCGAAAGCCAAAGACGTAATCAGAAGGATCAATGGTTGCTGCGTGCTAATTGCCGCCCAGGCGCAAAAGCCGAAAACTCCGAGCGTGTCGAGTGGCCGCCACGGCAGCCCGGTCGAGCGGTTCACCATTCGTACAAGTAGCAAAGCGACAAAAAGCAGCAGAACCAGGCGCGCTCCAAATGCAACGTTAATGAACCATGCAAACGCCAGCGCGACGAAAGCCGCACTGTTATAGTCGGGCGCCAGTTCGCGCGTTAGCGCCCACGCGGCGAACGCGGCCAAAGCTCCACTGAGCGCCGCCGACAAAGGACCACCACTGACATCATGGAGATACGCCAGAACGGCGCTCAACAGCCCCGCTATCGGAAGGACAATCAGTAGCGCGCGGTTTGTCAGATAGGCCGGGTCTATTGGACGAGCGATCGACGTGAAGCGATAGATGCCGGTCAGATTGATTCGCGCCTTAGCCATAGGAAAACTGCTGAATAATATGGGGTCAGAGTAAAAACTCTCGAGTTTTTACTCTGACCCCAATAATTATTGCGTCGCTATCCAACATTGATTGACCATTCCGGTCCTGATCAAGCGTTCAAGTTTGCCGATTCGCCGGAGCGACGACCGCGCGACCCAGAGTCGCCGGCGGGCGGCTTCATGACGAGCACCGGCGTATTCTGCTTATACGCCTCGTAATCCTCCTGGCCGCCCCAGCGCTCGTCGGCGGCCGCCTCAAGCATGGGTACGCCACTGACTTTTGTCAGCAGGAAAGTCACGAACACCGGCGAAACAAGCGCCGCCCACTGCCAACCCTCAAGCACCGGAGCGGCAATGATCGCCATGCCGATCCAAAGCACGATCTCGCCGAAATAGTTCGGGTGCCGGGACCAGGCCCACAAGCCCGTGTTGATGAACTTGCCCTTGTTGGCTGGATCTGCTCGAAACGCCGATTTTTGCTGATCCGCGACGATCTCGATCAGGATGCCGATGGTCCAGACCGCAATGCCGACATAGCCGACGACGCCCAGTGGCTCACGATTGCCGCCTGTGATGATGGCGAGCGCGCAGGCCGCCGTCAGCAGTACCCACAGGCCCTGCAGCGTCCATGCCAGGAAAAAGCGCGGTGGCCGGTTCTTGATGTTGTCGAAGCGGCTGTCCTTACCGGCACGCGAGATGCGCATGAACAGGAACGACGCCAGCCGGATCGACCAGAACAGCACCATGCCAGCAACGATCGCCGAACGCAGGTCGAGCGGGCTCGAGAGCAACACGGCAACGATGGTAATAGTGATGTACGTAATACCCCCGGTGAGATCGTAGTAATGCTCGGTTTGCTTTATCGCTGCCGGGATGAAAGCGGCCCAGTTGACCGCGAACGCGAGGACACCGCACATCGCGAATACCGGGAGCGCCCCAATACGGTCGCCGCCGTCGCTGCCGGCCCACGAAATCAGGGCGCCGATGACGGTCGCGACGGCGATGCTAGTTATGATCTGTTTGTCAGTACGTTCGGCCATGACGGTTTCCTTTTTACGGTGCCTAGGAGTATAGGGCCGAAATCCGGGAATCGGCGCGCCTGCATCACTTTGTTACAACGAGACACAAGCAGTTACCCGGCCGGCTTCTCAGTTCTCGGGTGGCAATGGCCGGGAGACCATGAACAGGACCGAGGTTTTCGGGACAATGGTATGCACGATTATCACATCGGGCACGCTTCGATAAACTGGCACTGAACATCGATTTTTCCGATGATATCGGCAGTAATAATCCGATTTATCTGAGCGTCGATCTGGCTGATACTGCTGGCGCGTCTTAGAGGCGGAGAAGCCCAGCCTGTTTCGGCAGAAAAAGGCGCCACTGTTGGATGAGTTGCGCAAGCCGCTTAACAAGCAGCCGGTTTTAGCCCGGTTTTGAAAGGAGGAAGCGACATGAACAGTGTGCCAGCCTGGCCGGAGTTGCCCTATGCGAACTGGAGCAGGACGCTGGCGACTCTGCATATGTGGACGCAGATCGTTGGAAAGATTCGCATGGTGCAGTCGCCATGGCTGAATCATTCCTGGCACGTTACGCTGTACGTGACGCCCAGTGGCTTGACGACGGGCAATATCCCACACGGCGACGGGTACTTCGCCATCGCGTTCGACTTCATTCGCCACAAGTTGGTGATCGAGGAGTGTAACGGCGGAAGCGAAATAGTCGCATTGGAGTCCAAAGATACGGCCGATTTCTACGAGGAGGTCATGACCGCCCTCAAGAATCTTCGTTTGCCGGTTGTGATTAATACGACGCCGAACGAAGTACCGGACCCTATTCCGTTCCCCGAGGATCGTACGCACAATACCTACGACCCCGAGGCTGTTAACCGATTCTGGTGCGCGTTGTACCAGGTTGACCGGGTATTCAGTCACTTTCGCGCTGGGTTCTCCGGCAAAGCAAGTCCGTCGCACTTTTTCTGGGGCAGTTTCGACCTCGCTGTGACCCGATTTTCCGGTCGGGAGGCACCGGATCACCCGGGTGGTTTGCCCAATATGCCGTTGTGGGTCGCGCAGGAAGCGTATTCACATGAGGTGAGCAGCGCAGGTTTCTGGCCGGGCGGGGAAGCGTACCCGGAAGCAATTTTCTATTCTTACGCGTACCCCGCGCCGGATGGGTTCGACAAGGCGAAGGTCCTCCCCGAAGCTGCCACGTGGTCTACTGATCTGGGTGAGTTCGTACTACCGTACGAGGCCGTGCGCTCTGCTGATGATCCTGAAGCGACACTCAGGCAGTTTCTACAGACGACCTTTGACGCTGCTGCCCAGCTTGGCAACTGGGACCTTGAGCAGTATCGTCGCCGGCATTTTCCAGCATCCTAGGCACTGCCGACAATTCTCCGGGCACTCGCGCGTGCCGACAGTAATTGACGAAGGCGCTATACTAGATGACACCACAGGGGCATTTATAGAAGGAGAAGAAAATGAGCAGCGTTCGACCGATTAGCCAGCCCGACTACGGCCTGAAAGAGAAATATGGGAATTACATCGGTGGCCAGTGGATCGAGCCCACGAATGGCGAGTATTTCGAGGACATATCGCCGGTGGACGGCAAACCAATGACCATGATCCCGCGATCGAATGCCGCGGATATCGAGCTCGCGCTGGATGCGGCGCATGAAGCGGCACCAGCCTGGGGAAAGACCTCAGTTGCCGAGCGCAGCGGGATCCTGATGAAAATTGCCGACCGCATCGAACAAAACCTCGAGATGCTGGCGCAGGTGGAAACCTGGGACAACGGCAAGAGTATTCGCGAAACGATGGCGGCCGACCTGCCGCTCGCTATCGATCACTTCCGCTATTTCGCAGCCGTGATCCGCGCCGAAGCCGGCGAGGTCAGCGACATCGACGCCAACACCGTGACGATGGAGGTTCATGAGCCACTGGGCGTCGTCGGTCAGATCATTCCGTGGAACTTCCCGATACTGATGGCTACCTGGAAACTGGCTCCGGCGCTGGCCGCCGGCAACTGCGTGGTCCTGAAACCGGCTGAACAAACGCCGGCATCCATCCTGGTGCTTGCCGAGCTCATCCACGACCTGCTGCCGCCGGGCGTCATTAACATTGTCAACGGATTTGGTCCGGAAGCGGGTAAACCACTCGCCAGCTCGCCAAGAATCGGCAAGATTGCCTTTACCGGGGAGACCACGACGGGACGACTGATCATGCAGTACGCGTCCGAGAACATTATTCCGGTCACGCTGGAGCTGGGCGGAAAGTCGCCGAACATCTTTTTCGACAGCGTCGCATCGAGGGACGACGAATTCTTCGACAAGGCGGTCGAGGGATTCGTGATGTTCGCATTGAACCAGGGCGAGGTGTGCACCTGTCCGTCCAGGGCGCTTATCGAAGAATCAATCTACGACAGGTTCATGGAACGCGCGCTGCAGCGCGTTGCGGCCATCAAGATGGGCAGCCCGCTGGAAAGCTCGACAATGATGGGTGCGCAGGCGTCGAACGATCAGTACGAGAAGATCCTCAATTACCTCGACATCGGACGTAAGGAAGGTGCCAAGGTGCTGGCCGGCGGCAACCCCGCCGAAGTCGCCGAATTCCCGGACGGCTATTACATCGAACCGACCGTCTTTCTGGGCGACAACAAAATGCGTGTTTTCCAGGAGGAGATCTTTGGCCCGGTCGTCAGCGTCACGACCTTCAAGGATGAGGCCGAAGCCATGGAAATTGCCAACGACACGCTTTACGGCCTGGGCTCAGGCGTCTGGTCGCGAGACATTCACCAGGTGCACGAGTTTGCCGCGGGCATCCAGGCGGGACGCGTGTGGGTCAATTGCTACCACCTGTACCCGGCGCACGCGTCGTTCGGTGGTTATAAGCAATCGGGCATCGGCCGTGAGACTCACAAGATGATGCTGGACCACTACCGTCATACCAAGAACATCCTGACGTCGTACGACAAGAACGCGATGGGATTCTTCTGATCAGCCATATGTTCACGCGCGTAGATGTGACGGACGAGGCGCGACGGGTCATCGACCAGTTGCGGGAAACGCATGGGCCATTGATGTTCCATCAAAGCGGCGGTTGCTGCGATGGTTCATCGCCCATGTGTTTCCAGGACGGCGAGTTCCGGGTTGGCGGCAGTGACGTTTTGCTCGGTGAGATCCACGACTGTCCCTTTTACATTTCCAAGAGCCAGTTCGAACATTGGCAGGATACCCACCTGACAATCGATGTGACGCCGGGTCGCGGCGCGAGCTTCTCGCTGGAGATTCCGCTGGGCGTGCGATTCGTGACGAAGTCGCGGCTGTTCTCTGATGAAGAAAAGCAGAATCTCCAGCCTGTCAGAGATGCGGAGTCTGTTGACCCGGCGTAGGCGATTCCACTGACAACGGTGTCATGGGGACATTCTGCTTTTTGAAAAAAGTAGAATGTCCCCTGCATTTCCCGCCGTGCCCAAGATTGGGGTCAGAGTAAAAAATACCGAGTTTCTACTCTGACCCCAAACCTACAGTGTGGAGAATTTCATATGCTTATAACTTTCAAAACTCGGGCCTACGCCGACATTACGATGTTTGGGGACGTCGCTCTGCGGTTGATCGAGCTTATGGGTCGAAGCGACACGGTGCCTAGCGCTATCTATCCGGAAGACATCCCGCAGGCGCTCGAGAATCTGCGTGCGGGAGCCGCGGCACATACTGATACGCACAATTTAGATGAGGCTCACGAGGACGCAGAAAGCTTCAAGGAGAATGTCAGTCTCCACAAACGCGCGGTGCCGCTCATCGAGCTCCTGGAGGCCGCGCAGAAGAAAAACGTGCCTGTAATGTGGGAACAGGAAACAAAACACTTCTAGATCCCGAATAGCGATCTGGCAGACCT
>CAMYMR010000047.1 GCA_947259285.1 uncultured Woeseiaceae bacterium
GTCTGGGACGGGATCACGGTCAGGTACCGCTCGGCAAGGGCTGACGTCGAGATGGCCACGCTCGCCACAACGAGCGTTCCGATCTGCCACCGGCGGGTTGCTGCCTGCCAGATCACCAGCCCAAGTCCTACTGTCATCAGGCCAAGCGAGAGCCAGAAGATCCACGCATACTCACCCTTCAAGAGCGCATCAGCGAGCTGGCGTTCGTCGGTCGGCGTCGCATACAGCAGGGTGAACAACTCCACGATCATGAAGTAGAGCCCGACTGCGCTGGCTGCCAGCAGGAAACTCCCCAGCCACTTGAAGACGCCGTCACCGATCCGATCGCGATCGTCGACCACGCGCCTGACGATCGCCGTCAACACGAGGAGGTTTGCCAACCCCGAGGCGGCCGGGCGTATACCCCCTCTCAACGGCCTGGTCGTTTTATCCCATGACGCCGGCGAGAAATTCCGCATTGAGGGCTGGGTGCGATTCGCGGGCGAACAGGATCGGCTCAGCGCCCGGGACGTCAGAGATGTGCGCATCGATCCAGCCGGCACCGATGCCTGGGCGTCGATCGGCGCGCGCCTGCATTGGCAGGCCGACCTTAACTGGCGGCTTTCCGCCGGTGTCGAAAATCTTCTCGACGAACGATACCGCGTGCACGGTTCGGGACTCGATGCGCCGGGGCGAAACCTGTCGTTCAGCGTGCAACGCATGTGGTAGTAATTCGATCCTCGACTGCGTGCTAGACTGGCGGCGCAAAAAACCACAGGCGGAAAATAAGTGTTGAAGAAATTCGTCAGGGAGTTGCGGCGCCGCGAAGTCTTTCGCGCCACCGGATTGTACGTTGGAATCTGCTGGCTGCTGATCGAGGTCAGCAGCACCGTACTGCCGACCTTCGATGCGCCGGACTGGATCGTTCGCGCAATCATCATCGTTAGCATCCTCGGGTTCCCGGTCGCTGTCGTACTGGCCTGGATCTACGATTTCACCGATCACGGCATAGTCGTGCAGGCTGACCCGACCGATACCGTCGTGCCGCCGGTCGGCAGCCGCAAGATGGACTTCGTCGTTATCGGCATACTCTCGGTGGCCTTGATGGTGTCGGTGTACCTGAACGTTACAGGCCGCCCCGGCGACCTTGACGAACCGCAGAAGCCGGTCTCGGTGCTGATTGCGGATTTCGACAATACCACCGGCGACCCCGTCTTCGATGGTTCCATCGAGCAAGCGCTGCAGATCGGTCTGGAGGGCGCCTCGTTTATTACGACGTTTCCGCGTGCGTCCGCAGAACGTGCTGCAAGAACCTTGCAGCCGGGATCGATGGGACTGTCTGCGGAACTCGCGCGGCTGGTTTCGGTACGCGAAGGCATCAATGTAATGCTGGACGGCGAAATCAGGACCGATGGCGATGGTTATGAATTGATCATCAGGGCTACCGACGGAGTGGCGGGTGAAGAACTCATCAGTGCGAGTGCCGATGCAGACAGCAAACTCGAGGTGCTGTCTGCCGTTAACGCGCTAACCGGCGAAGTCCGCGAAGCCCTGGGCGACAAAGGCGTCGATGGCCGGGTCATGGTTAAAGTTGATAAGGCGAACACGCCGTACACCATCTGGTGGATCGTATTTAACCGACCCAGACATTGCGCGGGCTATTTGAACGTTCCGAAAGACCCCTGTGGTCTCCCTGATCTCTTTAATCCGCTTGTTCAAGCGGCTGTGTTTAACGCGTCCGGCGCAATCAGCGCGGCGGCCGGCGAGGGTGGTGTGATCAATGTCGATGTCGAGCTTATAGCCGGCGAGGGTTCGAACAAGGGACACGCACCCTTCCCGCCGTTTCCGCCCGGGTCCGGTCTTCCCGATATTAACGGTGTGCTTAAACCAGGAAACGGCTGCCGCGCCGAGATTCACATGGAGGGCAATGAACATGCTGATTTTAACGCCGATTGGGTGGAAGAGTTGACGCAGCCCGAAGGCGTTACTCATCGCTTTGCGATATTTCCCGCTGTCAAATGTAGTGCCAATCCCAAGTAAATAAATGAGTAGGGGGTCGAACCGAGGTTTCCAAAACCTCGGTTCGACCCCTATTTTCTATTTGCCAGCGACCGCAGCCGTGAAGACAACGTCAGTCGAGCTGTTCAGTGCCGTCTCCGCCGAATCCTGCAGCACGCTGATCACGAATCCAACCGCAACTACCTGCATCGCGATGTCGTTGGATATGCCGAACAGGCCGCAGCTTAATGGGATCAGCAGCAGCGAGCCGCCGGCGACGCCCGAAGCGCCACAGGCCGACAGGGCGGCTACGACACTGAGCAGCAGCGCCGTCGGCAAATCCACCTGGATGCCCAGCGTGTGCGCGGCGGCCAGCGTCAATACCGTGATGGTTATGGCCGCGCCACCCATGTTGATCGTCGCGCCCAGCGGAATCGACACGGCGTAGGTGTCTTTCTCGAGGTTTAACCGTTCGCACAGCGCCAGGTTGACCGGGATGTTTGCAGCCGAGCTGCGGGTGAAGAATGCCGTCACGCCGCTTTCCCTGAGTGCCGCCAACACGATCGGGTACGGGTTCTTTCGCGTCTTGATCCAGACGATCAGTGGATTTACCAGCAGCGCCATGATCAGCATGCTGCCGAGCAGCACAGTCAGAATACGCGCGTATCCGCCCAGCACGGAAAACCCGGACTGAGCCAGGTTGCCCGCGACGAGTCCGAAGATACCGATCGGCGCCAGTCGGATGACCAGGCGAACGATATGCGTCACGGCGTGCGCCGTATCGGCAAGCACTCGTCGCGTCGAGTCCGCGGCCTCGTGCAGAAATACGCCCAGCAGTACGCCCCAGACCAGGATGCCGATGAAGTTGCCCGTGAGGATCGCGTTCACCGGATTGTCGACCAGCTTCTGAAGCAGGCCGCCGAGGACTTCGGCAATACCCTGCGGCGCGCTGGCTTCGACGTCCGCCATCTGCAGCGCCAGGATCGTCGGAAACAGCGTACTCATCGTGACGGCCAGCAGGGCGGCGGCAATCGTGCCAACGAGATACATGATCAGTATTGGTCGGAGCTGCGAGGTATGGCTCGCCCGACGATTCGCAATGGCCGATGCAACCAATACAAGAACAAGAATCGGTGCGACCGCCTTCAGCGCCTGTACGAAAAGATTGCCCAGCACCATTGCCGCTTTTCCGGCTTCCTGTGAAACCAGCGACAGGGCGACACCCGCCACGATGCCAATGACGATCTGCAGCACGAGGCTGCCGCTCATTATTCGGTTGATCAGTGTCGTTGCCATCCGCTCACTTCTTGTTCTTATCCGGCGCCTAGCAGCCTGTTGAAAAAGCCTCAGGTGAGTGTGAGACAAGAAAAAAGAGGCCGAGAAAACGCAGTGTACACGCCAGTACATGAGGCTTTCGAGGCCTCTTTTGACGCCGTATCGCGCCCTAGGGTAACAGAGGCTCGATCAATGTTTTACCGTGACCGACTTGACCTGCGCGTACACGGCGTCACCCTTCTTCAGTTGCAGTCGCGCGACCGAACGTCTCGTGATGAGCGCCAGCAGGTAATCTGTTCCGACGGCGAGTCTGACCAGCGCCGACGAAGGCCCAACCGACTGTACATCGTCGATCTCCGCGGCGAGAACGTTAAGTATCGTCGTCGCGTCGGGCCTTTTCAGACAGATGCTGACGTCCTGCGCGGCGATGCGCAGGCGTACGCTCTTCGCGCGTTCTTCGTAGCGGCCGGGCACGCAGAGCACTCCACCCGAGAAGCCGAGTTCAGTCAGATCGTAAACACTGTCGTAGCGCTGCGCCTTCGCATCGATCACGGAGCCAGCGTTGGATCCCGACAATAGCGGCAGATCCAGTCGCGACAGCACCTCGTGCAGTTCACCGCTTGCCACGATCTTGCCGTTGTCTATCAGAAGCAAGTGGTCACAGAGCCTGCTGACTTCATCGATGCTGTGACTCACGTAAATTATCGGCACGGACAGCTCTTCGTGCAGCCGATCGAGATAGGGAAGCAGCTCTTCCTTGCGCCGCTGGTCCAGCGATGCAAGCGGCTCGTCCATCAACACCAGCCGCGGCGAGCGCAGCAGCACCGATGCGATGGCGACACGCTGCGCTTCGCCACCCGACAAACCGTCGGGCTTGCGGTCAAGCAGATCACCCAGACCCAACAGTGCGATGACCTGCTGTTGATCGATCCGGTTCGACGATGTTCTCCGCAGTCCAAACTCGATGTTGCGACGCACGTCGAGGTGCGGGAACAGCTGCGGCTCCTGAAAGACATAGCCCACCCCGCGCTTGTGGACCGGACGGGGGTCGTGAGACAAACCGGCCTCGAGTCCGGCGATACAGCGAAGCAAGGTCGTCTTTCCCGAACCGGACTCGCCGAACAGTCCGGTGATCCCGGTCGCGGGAATTTGCACGTCGACGTCGAGCTCGAAGTCGCTACGCCGCAATGCATGCTTCAACGCAATGTGGGCATCAATTCTACTAACGTCCTGCACGATCACCGCATGCTCCAGCGTTTATTAACGACGAACATGCCCAACAATACGACAAAGGCGAAGCCCAGCAGGACCAGCGACATCTGATGTGCGTCACCGTAATCGAGTGTCTCGACGCTGTCATAAATCGCGATAGAGATAACGCGTGTTTCGCCCGGAATGTTGCCGCCGACCATCAGCACGACGCCGAACTCGCCGAGCGTGTGCGCGAAACTGAGGACGGCAGCACCAACGAATCCGCGGACCGACATCGGTACGGCAACGGAGAAGAACGCGTCGAGTTTCGATGCGCCCTGGGTCCAGGCAAACTCCAGGGTCTGTCGTGGCAAGGACTCGAATGGACTCGAATGCGGCTTGCAATGGCTGCACGGCGAACGGCAGGCTGTAGACGCAGGACGCAATGACCAGTCCGGTAAAAGAAAATGTCAGCGCACTACCAGTGAGCGTCACCCACCAGGCTCCAATCGCACCATTCGGACCCAACAGGATGAGCAAATAGAAGCCGAGGACGGTTGGCGGCAACACGATCGGCATGGCCACAATTGCCTGCGCAGCCGCTTTGTACCGTGACTGCGTCTGTGACAGGCACCAGGCTATCGGCGTTCCGACGATGATCAAGACGACGGTCGTCACCAGCGCGAGCTGTGCCGACAACAGCAGCGGAGAGAAGATCGACATGCCGGTAGCCGCATCCATCAGTCGGCAACCTGGTAGCCGTGGCGTCTGATGATCGACCGAGCAGCCGGCGTCGCAAGAAAGTCTGCGTAAAGCCGGGCACCATCATGGCGGCCTGCTCGTTTGAGCAACACGGCCTGCTGATCGAGGGGCGCATGTGAAGAAACGGGAACCGGCCAGCGGCAGGCCGCTTCCGGCAGTGCGGGATCCGCGGTCTGCGACTTTGCAATGAAGCCGAGCGTGGCATTTCCGGTAGCCACAAACTGCAGCGTCTGCGCGATATTCTCGCCATAGACCGCGCTCGTGGATGCCAATTCCCATAGCCCGGCACCAGCCAGGAATTCACGAGCGGCCGACCCATAGGGTGCGGTCGCGGGGTTAGCCAGCGCCAGGTGACGGTAATCTCCGTGCTCAAGCATCTCCCGACAGTCTTTGCCGCGCAGTCGTTCATCATTCGACCAGAGCACGAGGCTCCCCGTAGCGTAAGTGCGTCGGCTGCCGGCCACGGTGAGGCCGGACTGTTCCAGCAGAGCGGCGCGCTCCGTGTCCGCGGCCAGGAAGACATCGAACGGCGCGCCGTTCATGATCTGAGCGTAGAGTTTACCGGTCGATCCGTGGCTGATTCGAACCGGTACACCGGTATCTCGGGTAAACGCGGCAGAAACATCGGCTGCGGTCCTCGCGAAGTTACTCGCGACCGCGACCGTGACGACATCGGCGGCGAGCAGCGCACCGGGCACCACGCTTACCAGCAGGGCCAGCAGGCGCAGTCCCCTGGGAAAGGAATGCACCCTTTAAGTCACAAGCTGCGCTTTCTTCTGCCGGCGATAGCTATGCAGGAGCGGTTCGGTGTAACCGCTGGGCTGATTGCAGCCTTCAAATACGAGCGCACAGGCGGCCTTAAAAGCGATGCTTGAGTCAAAGTCGTCACTCATGCGTTCGTATGATGCATCACCCTCGTTCTGCCTGTCGACGACTTTCGCCATGCGCTTGAATGTCTCGAGGACCTGTTCCTCGTTCGTTATGCCGTGCAGCAACCAGTTGGCGATGTGCTGACTCGAAATCCTGAGCGTCGCCCGATCCTCCATCAGCCCGACGTCGCTTATGTCGGGCACTTTGGAACAGCCCACGCCCTGGTCGATCCATCGGACCACGTAGCCGAGTATGCCCTGCGCATTGTTGTCGAGTTCCGCCTGGATTTCGTTCGCCGACAGCCGGCTCAGATCGCCGAGCGGCGGCGTCAGGATGTCGTCAAGGTTGGCCAGCTTCCTGCTCGCGAGTTCCTGTTGCTTTTCGCTCACGTTCACGGCGTGGTAGTGCATGGCGTGCAGCGTTGCCGCGGTCGGCGACGGGACCCAGGCGCAGTTCGCCCCGGCCTCGGGATGCGCCTGCTTGGTGTCCATCATTTGCCGCATCTCGTCGGGCTTCGGCCACATGCCCTTGCCAATCTGAGCCTTGCCGGGCAGCCCGCAGCGTATACCGATGTCGACGTTCCAGTCTTCGTAGGCATTAATCCACGGCTCGAGCTTGATTGCCTCCTTCGGCAATACCGGGCCGGCCCGCATGCTCGTATGGATCTCATCGCCGGTTCGATCGAGAAAACCGGTATTGATGAAGACGACACGTTTCTTCACCGCGCGAATGCACTCCGGAAGATTAACCGTCGTGCGGCGCTCTTCATCCATCACGCCTACTTTGATCGTGTTTTGCTCCAGACCGAACATCGCTTCGACACGACTGAACAGCCGATCGGTGAGAGCCGCCTCCTCGGGTCCGTGCATTTTGGGCTTGACGATGTAGATGCTGCCGGTCGAACTGTTCGGATGGTAGCCCTCCCGCCTGCGATCCGTCATGGCACATGCGGTTGTTACGATGGCATCCAGCATGCCTTCGAAAATCTCGTCGCCGTCGCCGTCCAGCACGGCATCGGTGGTCATCAGGTGACCGACGTTTCGCACCAGCATCAGGCTGCGCCCGGATAGCTCGAGCGTGCCGCCATCGGTAGCCGCATAGACCCGATCCGGGTTCGGTTTGCGCGTCATCGTTTTCCCGGACTTCTCAAAGGTAGCCTCGAGATCGGATCGCATCAGCCCGAGCCAGTTGCGATAAACGCCCACCTTGTCCTCGGCGTCGACTGCGGCAACCGAATCTTCGCAGTCCTGGATCGTGGTAATCGCGCTCTCGAGAATAATGTCCGCAACGTGCGCCGTCGCATCCTTGCCAACCGGGTGATCGGGGTCGACCTGTATTTCGATGTGCAGACCGTTATTTCGGAACAGGTAGGTGCAGCTGTCGCCCGCTTCGGAGAATCCAACAAACTGCCGCGGATTCTTCAGATGTATCGTCTCGCCGCCGGCAAGTGCTGCCAGGAAATCCGTGCCGTCGTCTGAACGATCCAGGCCGTAGTCATTGACGTCGGCATGGCTGACCCCGTCCAGCGGAATCGCCTGATCGAGGAAATGCGTTGCGTAACGAATAACGGCGGCACCGCGTGTCGGGTTGTAGCCGCCGTCACGATGCTGGCCGTTCTCCTCGCCGATGACGTCGGTGCCGTAAAGCGCGTCGTACAGGCTTCCCCAGCGCGCATTGGCCGCATTGATTGCAAAGCGTGCGTTGCTGACGGGCACGACCAGCTGCGGCCCGGCAATTTCGGCTATTTCGGCGTCAACATTGCTGGTTTCTATTTCGAACGGCTCGCCGGCATCGGCGAGATAGCCAATTTTTTTCAGAAAGGCGACGTACTCGTCGTGTTGCCATTCGCCGCCCTGACGCTCGATGTGCCACTCGTCGATCTTCTGCTGCAGCTCGTCGCGAACGGCCAGCAGCGATCGGTTGAGTGGTGTGAGCTCAGTGACCAGCGATTCGAGCCCGCCCCAGAATGCATCGGGCTCGAAGTCGATTGCAGGTAGCAGCTCCCGCTCCACGAAATCGCAGAATGCGGGAGCAATACTCAACGCGCCGACACGGCGTCGATCGTCAGTAGTCATCGGGTCAACCGTTGCTGAATCCATGCGTATTAGCTCTCGCGGAGCCCGCAACTGTCAACCTTTTCAAGCGACGAACTGCTCTTCTTCCGTGCTGCCATCGAGTGCCGTCGTGGACGACAAGCCGTGCATGATCGCGTTCTGCACGGCATCGAAATAGCCAGCACCTACGAAAGACTGGTGTTTGACGGCGCGGAAACCGTACTCAGCGTCGGCAAATTCCTTCTGCTGCAGCTGCGAGTAGGCATACATGCCTTCTTCCTTGTACGCGCGGCACAGATTGAACATGCTCGAGTTCAGCGCGTGCCAGCCGGCCAGCGTAATGAACTGGAACTTGTAACCCATCTTGCCGAGTTCTTCGCGGAAGGTCTTCATGGTCGCGTCATCGAGGTTGGCCTTCCAGTTGAACGACGGCGAGCAGTTGTACGACAACAGCTGATCCGGATAGATAGCGTGAATTGCATCGGCAAAACGCTTCGCCTGCTCGAGGTCGGGCTTCGACGTCTCGCACCAGATCATGTCGGCATATGGGGCGTAAGCGAGGCCGCGTGCGATTGCCTGATCCATGCCGGCCTTCGTACGGTAAAAGCCCTCGGCCGTGCGTTCGCCAGTGATAAACGGATGATCGCGGTCGTCCGAGTCCGACGTGATCAGGTTCGCCGCATCGGCGTCGGTGCGAGCCAACAACACTGTCGGAACACCGCAGACATCTGCCGCGAGGCGCGCCGCCGTGAGCTTGGCAACGGCTTCGTGCGTCGGCACAAGCACCTTGCCGCCCATGTGACCGCACTTCTTGGCCGACGACAGCTGGTCCTCAAAGTGCACGCCGGCCGCGCCCGCCCTGATCATGGCTTTCATGAGCTCGAAGGCGTTGAGATTGCCGCCGAAACCCGCTTCGGCGTCGGCAACGATCGGCGGGAACCAGTCGATGCTGTCATCGCCGTTCAGCGCATGGATCTCATCGGTCCGGATGAACGCGTTGTTAATACGCTCGACCATTTTCGGCACCGAGTCCACCGGATACAGGCTCTGGTCCGGATACATCTCCCCTGCGCTGTTGCCATCGCCGGCAACCTGCCAGCCGGAGCAATAGATAGCCTTCAGGCCGGCCTGTACTTCCTGGATTGCCTGGTTGCCGGTCAGGGCACCGAGGCCACAGAGGGGTTCTTCCTGGTTGACGAGGCGCCACATCTTTTCGGCGCCCATGCGGGCCAGCGTGTACTCGATCTGGACAGATCCACGCAGTTTGACGACGTCTTCGGCCGCGTAGTTGCGGGACACACCCTTCCAACGGGGGCTCTCAGCCCATTCTGCTTCCAGTCTCTTAACCTGTTCCTCTCTCGTCATGACCTTGTCCTCTGTAACTCAGTCCATCTGCTGCGGATTGTCTGTTTCGCAGTCTGATCTGTATATCCGTATATACTCTAAGCCCGATTTCTTGTAAATTTCACAAAAAGAAATTTACACTGTTAATTTCACAAAAGGGAGCTGAAATGGCCAGTCATCAGGGTCTCCGCCGCAAAGCGCATTTCCTGGGCACCAAGATCAAAAGCTTGAGAAAGCGCAATAACCTGACGCTGGAAGATCTGTCAGTACGCTGCGTCCAGATCGATCCCGAAGCCGGCCCATCGGTGTCGTATCTGTCGATGATCGAGAACGGCAAGCGGGTGCCCTCCGAGCGGCTGCTGGAGATCATCGCCGAGATCTTCCAGAAGGAGACCAGCTGGTTTTTTGACGAGGCGCTGGATGATGACGCGATCGATACCGCGCCGACCGCGGCGGTCAGCGGCATGCCGCTGGAACCCGGCTTCCTTTTCTCGGAGTCGCTGCTGCAGCTCGCGATCCCCGAACTGCTGGCCCAGACCGGGACAACGGGCCGGCAGTTTGCTCACCTGCTGATTCGTGCGCATCAGGAGTCCAGCAAGAATCGGTTTCCGGACCTGGAGCGTGCCGCGGAGAGCGTCGGCAAAAAGCAATTCCCGATTCATCTCGACGATATTTTCCGGATCGCCAAGGATCTGACGCTCGATATTCAGTGGTTTGATACCTCGACGTTCAAAGACCTGGGCGACACCGAGAAGCCGCTCAACACCCTCGTACGCTCGTTTTTCGACGCGCCCAACAAGGTTTACCTGAACCGGGAGTTGAAGAAGGACCCTGCACGACTCAAGTTCGATCTTGCAAATCACATCGGGCACATGGTGCTGCACGGCGGCGACGGCGCGCGAGCACCGCAGATCTCGGGCGGTCGGGTGTCTGGCCGCCGTCACGACGAGGAGTCGATGAATGTCGATGCAAAAGACATTCTGTACGCCTGGCGTGACTTCGAGTGCAGCTACTTCGCCGCGGCACTGCTGGCCCCGAAAACGCCCTTTCGACAGTTTCTTGCGCGGCAGTCTTACGCGATCAATGCGGGCGACAAGATCGAGCTGACAAAGACCCTCGTGATGCGTCGCATGCCGAGCGTTTCGCCGTATCCGCACTGGCACTACTTTGACGCTTACCCGCCCGGTAATTTGCGTGCGGTGTATCGCGGCAATGGTATCCCACTGCCGTGGGGCAACATGACCCTGGTTTCGGATCCCTGCCAGCACTGGGCCGTATTTCGAATGTTGAACACACGCTCCGACAAGCCATCGTCGCAGATATCCGTCTTGCGCAGCGGCGACGACAAGCGGCTCTACTGCTGCGAGTCGATACGAAGTAAGGACGCCGCCGGAAATCCGCATGTCCTCTGCGCAGGAGTCGATCTGTCGCCGGCCCTCATCGCGCAGAACATTGATCCGAAGCGCACGATCGACATCATCGAAACGAGCTGTAACAGAGGCGGCGGATCGGCGCCGATTCCCACCGAAGCGCGCAAGCAGCTGGAGAGTATCAGCAAGATTCTGAATATCGGCTGGATCAGCCATGGAGCCGCCACCGACGCCACGATTATTTGCCAGCGCAGTTCGAGTTGTCCTCGGGAAAAACATTGTCTCGGCAAAGCACCGCCGAAGCTCAAGCCGGAGATCGACGAGATTCGCGAGGCGGTGTTGCGCGCCTGACGACGAGGGGTCAGGCGCGGCAGACGGTAAGCGATGTAGGGACCGGCTGCGGCAAGATCTGCGACCAGGAACAACGGCACCGTCGTTCTTATCGCTTCTGTCGTGGTGCTACTCGCGCGCCAGGGCCCTATAATGCGCGGATGTTTCAAACCCTGAGTCACTCATGTCAAACCCCGAAGTAAAAGCGTTTTTCGACGAAGCAACTTTCACCATTTGCTATGTGGTCAGCGACCCGGCGACCCATCACGCGGTAATTATCGATTCGGTACTCGACTACGATGCTGCGTCAGGACGCACGTCAACGAGCTCGGCGGACCAGGTTATCGCGTACGCGAAGGAAAACGATCTTACGATCGACTGGATACTCGAGACACACGTACATGCCGACCATATCAGCGCCGCACCCTATTTGAAGGAGAAGCTGGGCGGACAGGTAGCCATCGGTAGCGACGTTACCGCGGTCCAGTCGACATTCAAAGGCGTTTTCAACCTGAACGACCTCGTAACGGACGGCAGCCAGTTCGATCGATTGTTTGATGACGGTGATACCTTCGAAGTGGGCAGCATCGTGGGCCGCGTAATCGCGACGCCCGGGCACACGCCGGCATGCGTCACTTACGTTATCGGTGACTCCGCCTATGTCGGCGACACTTTGTTCATGCCGGACTTCGGTACGGCCCGCACGGACTTTCCGGGTGGCGATGCGGCTCTGCTGTTCGACTCTATTCAGAAGATATTCGCACTGCCGGACGATACGCGGCTTTTCATGTGCCACGACTACAAGGCGCCGGGCCGTGATGTCTATGCCTGGGAAACTTCTGTCGCCGAGCAGCGCGAGTCGAACATACACATCAACAAGAACGTGTCAAAGCCGGAATTTGTGGAAATGCGAGAAGGCCGAGACAGCCAGCTCGGGATGCCGAAGCTTTTGTTGCCTGCGATTCAGGTGAATGTCCGGGCTGGCCACCTGCCCGAGCCGGAGGAAAACGAGATCCGGTATCTCAAGATTCCCGTTAACGCCGTCTAGTTTCTTACGGTGACGATCTACAAACTGACGGAGGTGTGCTCCGTTGCCGGGCAGATTCAACCAAGCGACGTTGCGGCACTGAGTCGGACCGGTTTCGTCACTATTATCTGCAATCGCCCGGATAAGGAGGACCCTGGTCAACCAGGGGCAGCAGAAATTGCCGCCGAGTGCGAAAACCACGGCGTGGCTTTTCACCACCTGCCTATCTCGAATTCCGGGATCTCGGTGGAAATGGTCGCGGAGTTTCAGAGAGTAGTCACCGAAAGCAAAGGGCAGGTGCTCGCCTACTGCCGCTCGGGTCAGCGTTCATCGGTGCTGTGGCAGTACAGCGGCTCGCCCTAGCGGCGTGTTGAAGAAAGCCGCATGCGGCTTTCTTCAACACGCTGCTAGCTTGCCGCACTCAGAATGCGATTGCGAAAGCGTTGCATACCCTTGATCCAGCGGTCGTAATCACTCGCTTTACGCTGAACGTAGGTGGTTACCTCGGGGTGCGGCAAAATCAGGAAGCGTCCGGCCAGGGCCTGGTCGATGACAATGTCGGCGACCTCCTCGGGCCGCATGATGCCGTCCACATCATTGCCGTGGAACCCGCCCTCCATGGACTCCGAATCGTCCTCGATGCCGATCATGCGGGTCGCAACCGCCTGCGGACACACGACGGACACAACGATACCGGCTTCCCCGTAGTTGATCGCGAGCGACTCGGCGAAACCAACCGCCGCGTGCTTGGTCACCGAATAGGCCGAGTCGCCGATCTGGCTCAATAGACCGGCCGCCGACGCGGTGTTGACGAGGTGCCCGCCGCCTCGCTCCAGCATTCGGGGTACGACTGCCCTCGCCGCATAGACGTGCGCCATGACGTTGATCTTCCAGCATGGATCCCAGCGATCGTCGACGGGATTCATGCCCCCCTCCGCCGAAATCGCGCCGCTTTCACCGTCACCATAGCCGACGCCCGCATTGGAAATAAACATATCGATGGGTCCGTGCGTACGCTCGACATCTTCGACGAGGCGGCCGACCGCCTGTTCGTCGCTCACGTCGAGCACCGCCGCCACAGCATTGATTTCGTTCGCGACGGTGGACGCCGCCGACTCTTCGATATCCACGACAACGACTTTGGCGCCCTCTTTTGCCAGGCGCCGGCACAGCGCGCGACCGATGCCGTGAGCACCGCCGGTAACAACTGCGACCTTGATACTTGATTCGCTCATGGTGCGTTACTCCTGCGCGGCTTCATGTACAACGCTGCCATCCATCATTGTAAGCAAGACTCCTGCCTTGTGTATCTCGTACGGGTCGATTTCGAAGATATTCCGATCGAGCACAACGAGGTCTGCTTTTTTGCCCACCTCGATAGAACCGATCTGGTCTTCCATGTGCATCTGGTACGCCGCGTCGATTGTGAAGCCTCGAACCAGGCTCTCCAGATCGAGGCGTTCACTCTCGGGCGGCTGCACGGGTGAGTCCGGCTCTCCCGGGTACTGTCGAGTATGGCCGATTTCGATCTGTACCAGCGGCGACAATCCGAGGGTGCCGGCCCCGCTCGCCGGAAAATCGCTGCCGAACGAAAGGCGCACGCCGAGGTCTTTCAGACCCTTGAAGCGCCAGAAGCGATTAAACTGGTCCTCACTGACGAACTGCTTGCCGTATGTATCGTAGGACGCCCACAGTGGCGTGCTCTGCGCAATGACATCGAGTTCGGCGAAGCGCGGCAGGTCCTGGTCCGTGATGACCTGGACATGACAGATCGCGTAGCGACTAAGGCTGTCGGGGACTTTTTCACGAGCGGCTTCGATGGCGTTCAGCGACTCATGAATAGCCCGCTCGCCCAGGGCGTGAATATGCACGTCGACGTTGTTGTCGGCTGCGTCGACGATCATCGACGTCATTTCTTCCTCGGTAAAGACCGTATAGCCGCTGTTACCCGGCTCGCCCTGGTAGTCCTCGAACATGGCTGCGGTGCGCCCCTCCACCGTGCCATCGTCCATGATCTTCAATACGTCGTAGCGATAGCGTTCGCCTTTCAAGGTGACGCCCAATGCCAATGCCTTTTCGACCGCGGTGTCGACATCCCCGGGGCCGCCAGGCCGGTAGGAACCGACGAGTCGGATCGTCATCTCGCCACTGTCTTCTGCTCTCTCGAGTACTTCGGCAATCATGTCTTCGTAGCCGACGGCGCCGGCATCGTAGGTCGCGGTTACGCCGTAAGCATTCATGATGTCGACAATCGTCGCAAAGCCCTCGGCAACAACGTCCGTGGTGAATATGTCCAGGCCTTCGAGAGCCATGTCCACGGTGCCTTCCAGCAGGTAGCCGGTCGCGTTACCGATCGCGTCACGTTTGTAGTAGCTGAAACCGGGAACCGGATCCGGCGTGTCCTGAGTGATGTTGAGCGCCTTGAGCGTAGCCGTATTCACCCAGGCTCCGTGGAACCCTTCGTCGACGATCAGCACGGGTCGGTCCGGCACTATTTCATCGATGAGGTGCCGGGTCGGGCCGACGGGCCCGAATGTTGTTGCCAGGAAACCGTAGCCGAACAAGACAGGGGCATCTTCGTTCTCCGCAGCGTGGTCTGCAATTGCCTGGAGCCAATCGTCTACGCTGCCATCGGTGTCCAGTGACAACGCTGTTGCATAAGCTCCGCCTTCAATCGGATGCGAGTGCGAATCGATAAATCCCGGCAGAAGCAACTTGCCGTCCAAATCATGCAGCTTCGTCTCGGCACCGATCAGCGCCGCAGCACCGGCCGAATCGCCGACATAGACAATCTCATCTTCTTTTACGGCGACCGCCTCGGCCCACGGCCTGGCCAAATCGAGCGTGTAGACTTTACCGTTGGTGAAGACGAAGTCTGCTGCGTCGTGATGCGGCGGTTTATCGCCGCACCCGCTAAGCAAGACAGCGCCGAGCAGTGCGGCAACGATTCTGCTACTCAAGCCCCGATCCATCCTCTGAGTAAATCACCCATATCTTCGTGTAGCCCTGCGTATCCCAGACGCCCTTCCACTCCCTGGGAATCGTCACGGCCTCGCCGGCATTGATTACCTGCACCGTGCCGTCAGTAGACGTCAGGGTCACACCGCCTTCCAGGAAATACATGAACTCATCGACGCCGTAAGGCTCGGTAATTTCGAAACGTACGGCGCCCGACTTGTACATACCGGAGGCAAACTTCTTGTCGCTCGACAATAGCGACGTGACGTCCAGGGTGGTATTGCCGCCTTCGTTGAGCTCGATCATATCCGGGCGGTCGAATATCGCGCCCTCAATATCCGTTTTCGACAGCTTGGCCGGGTGTACCGGCTCGTCGGCCAATACCGCAGCCACCGTTCCCGCAAGAACCAACAGGCCCATATCGAGTAGATATACCTTCCTCATCGTATCCCCCTCTGTTCCTGGTCCGGCCATTCGCCTTTTTTTTGCCGGCATACAAGATTAGCGTTGAAGCTCTTGCTATTCCACCACGCGCGGGGATCCTATTGATCGAAGGCCCATCATGCGGCCTGGGGAGACCTGTACATTCTTGCTGGGTCTTGCTCTGCTTATGTCATATGAAATCGCGTATGCCATGGGCGATGTACGCGAAGCCCACGTGCTCGCAGAGGTCGGCGAAGGCAACGAGGTAAGTCAAAAGCGATCCTTCAACGAGTAGTACGTCATGCCGAGCACCATCCCGGGGTAGCGCAACAGTGTGCCCCCCGGGAACATGTGTGTTGGAAGGTCTCTGAAGACATCAAATCGTTCCGTGTTTCCGCCTATGGCTTCGGCAATGACCTTGCCAGCAAAAATTGCCGTGGAAATTCCGTGCCCTGAGTAGCCACAACCGAAGAACAGGTTGGGGCGGAGACGGCCTATATACGGCAGACGGTTGACGGTTACCGATAGCGTTCCACCCCATGCATATTCGATTGCAGCGTCGCTCAGCTGCGGAAAGAGCTTTAGCATGTAGGGACGAACGAATTTCGCTATGTCTGCCGGAAACTCACGACGGTAGTTTTCTCCGCCGCCGAACAGCAGGCGATGGTCGTCGGAGAGGCGAAAGTAATCGACAACGAAGCGCGTGTCATGAACGCCAAAGCGACCATCGATCAATTTTTTGGCCCGCTGCTCACCGAGCGGCTCGGTTGCGATCATGAAGTTATTGATCGGCATGATTTTGCGCGCGACGCGACGCTCGAGTTTATCCAGGTAGCCGTTGCAGGCCAGCACAACGTGGTTTGCTACAACCGAGCCGTGCTCTGTCTTGATGACCGACGGTTTGGATCGCGAATAGCGCCTGACTCTCGATCGCTCGAAAATTCGTACGCCCATGCCGGCCGCGGCTTTGGCAAGACCGAGGGTGTAGTTCAGCGGATGCAAAGTCAGCGCGTGCGGATCGTAGAATGACTCGAGGAATCCGTCGGTAGCGACACGCGCCCTCGTCTGCTCAGCATCCAGAGACTGGCAGTACGGATAGTCGTACCGTTCCGCCAGCGCATCGCTCAGCTCCTGTGGCCAGCCGCGGTAGCGTCGTTTATGCACGCCGACCAGCTGCCCTTGCTGAAGGTCGCACGCAATACTGTGTTTGGCCACGCGATGCCGTATTTCCTCTTTCGCCTGTTCCGCAAGGTCCCAGAGCCGCCGCGAACGCTCATATCCGAACGTCGTCTCCATTTCGAGCACGTCCTTGCGCTGACCGCTGCCGACGAGACCGCCACAGCGACCGGATGCGCCAAAGCCGATGCGCTCTGCCTCCAGCAAGATCACATCCATGCCCTGTTCGGCCAGGTTCAGTGCGGCGGACAGTCCGGTGAATCCGGCACCGATAACGCAAACGTCTGCTTTCTCGTCGCCGCCAAGTCGAGGGTATTCGAGAATGCCTAGGGCCGTGGCGCTGTAGTAACTGTCGGGATAGCCGGAGGGCAGCTTGTCTTCTTTTTGCATGATCAGTCCTGTCGTCTAAATTGACGACTGCAGCCGAATCGGGCTGCCGTCGAAGAATCGGCTCAACCGCAAAGGCGAGATATCTATGCCGGAGCCCTTGCCCGTCAGCATACCGGCGATGGCCTTGCCGGCGCCTGGCCCGATGCCAAAACCGTGCCCGCTAAAGCCGGTGGCCACATAAAATCCGGGAATCGTGTCAATTTCATCGATGATCGGCACGACGTCGGGCGATGACTCGATCGTTCCCGCCCAGCTCTCGACGATCGGCGTGTTCGCCAGCGGCGGAAATAGGCTATCGAGGTTCCGGCGAATGGCTTTCAGCACGCGTTTGTTCGGTTGCGGGTCGAGCACTCGTGTTTTCTCAAACGGCGACGGCTCGTCCAGAGACCAGCGCCTGGGGGTCCGCCACTCGTCGATGAATTCACGTCCGAACGACAGTCGAAGAATCCTGAATTCCTTCTTGAGAGCAGGAATGAATCTCACAAAGTGGCGAAACGAAGCTGGCGTCACCAGGTGCTCGAGGATCGAGCCATGCGCGATTGAGTAGCCGCCATCCTCCCGGCGCCGTATTCCGAGCCTGTCATCGAAGACATTGCCGTTGAGCAAGCGGTTCGCGGGCGCCGTGCGAGCAACGGTGCCGCGAACGCGAAGCTGCGGCACGTTAATCCCTAAGGAACCGCAGAAAAGGGATGTCCACGCTCCCGCTGCGCAAAGCACGACCGCGGTTTTTATCCTGCCGTGCTCGGTTACGACCGCCGATACCTTGCCACCTGACGTTTCAATACCGCGAACGGCACACGATGTAAGAACTGTCGCGCCTGAACGCGCGGCCGCACGTGCGATCGCTGGCGCCGCTTTCTGTGGCTCGGCACGCCCGTCCGTCGCCGTGTACAACGCACCTGCCCAGTTGGCTGCCGATCCACTAATGTGTTGTCCCAGTTCGTCGGCCGACAATAAGCGCGTACCGATGCCGTAATGTTCGGCTGTTTCGAGCCAGGCAGCATGCTCTTCAAGCTGCTTTTCGGAGTTTGCCGTGAAATAGCATCCGCCGCGCCTGAAGCCGACATCTTCACCGATCTCGTCCTCGAGTGCATCCCAGATGCGAAGGCTTTCCTGCATCATCGGAATTTCGCGCGTGTCGCGACCCTGCACCCGGACCCAACCCCAGTTGCGCCCGGATTGCTCCCCGGCTATATGGCCTTTTTCGCACAGAACAGCGCGTATTCCGGCCTTGGCAAGAAACCATAACGTCGAAACGCCAACGATGCCGCCACCGATAATCACAACGTCGGCAACTGCCGGTATCGCTAACGGCGGCCCGAGAGGACCGCTCCATGTCGATGCGACGTTGGGAGCGTCTGTCGAACTCATGATTGTTGTCGGCGCATTCTTATTCCTATACCGTACGGGCCCCATGACACATGCTGCTGTTTCAGTATCCGATATTGCGCTGCCGATCGCGACATCGAGACTGCCAGGAGCCGGGTAATGGCGTTCGACGGGCACATCTATTTCGACCTCGACGGCACGTTGACCGACCCCTACGAGGGCATCAGTAAATGCATTCTTTACGCCCTCGACGAGCTCGGCTTTCCCCATCCTGACGACGAATACCTGTTGAATTGCATCGGCCCACCTTTGTACGACACGTTTCCCGAACTGGTTGGCGATGACCTGACACTGAAAGCGGTCGACCTGTACCGCAAGCGATTCAACGACGTGGGATGGCAGGAGAACAAGCTCTACGTCGGAATACTCGACGCCCTCGAAACTATTTGCACCAATGGACACACATTGTTTGTCGCATCCAGCAAGCCACATGTACAAGCAAAGAGGATTATCGAACATTTCGGTATGGGACAATTCTTCGAGGCCGTTTATGGCTGTGAACTGGATGGCACGCGGTCCAGCAAATCCGAATTGCTGCGGTACGCGATTGCAGAGAATCCGAGCGGTGACTCGCGAACCATGATTGGTGATCGCAAGCACGATCTTTATGGCGCTATTGCAAATGACATGCGGCCAATCGGTGTTTCTTATGGATATGGATCGGTGGAAGAACTAGAATCGGCGGGCGCCGTGAGAATCGCCGGCACGCCGCACGACTTGGCAACGATTATTGCGGAGTGACAGGTTGCAGCGACTCGAGGCTACGTCTGGTCGGGTTTGCCGCGTTATTGTGGTCCACTATTAACACAATAGCAGCTGTCATCTAATTGACACGCGACGCGTGTTATTTTTGTTTTGTTGAGCGGACAATCCCTGTCCGCCGTCAGGAGGGAAAAAATGATAAGAGAAGTAAGAAAGGTCACCATTGCGATCGCCGTTGGTGCTTTGTCGGCCATGATGGGCACCGCTGCAGTTGCCGATGAGTGGCCGCTCAAGGGAGGCGATTATTGGGAAGTCACGGGGATCGACATTAAGGACGGCGGCGGCTGGAAGTATGCAAACTGGCTTGCTACCGAATGGCGCAAAGATCTTGAATTCGCGAAATCCAAAGGGTGGATCAAAGACTACATGATCGTGGCGAATGTGCATGCTCGGGTCGGTGAGGCAGACCTTTATCTGATCCGTGTCAGAGAAGACGTGCCGTCGGCCGAAGTGGGAGAAAAACGCCAGAAAGAATACATGGAATGGCAGAAGATGAGTATCGAGGAGATGGTCGACGAGAGCGGCAATCGCGCAGAGTATCGCGAAGTACTGAGCGACTCATTGCTGCAGGTGCTGAGTTTCCGCGACTGAGCGTTTCACGCATATTGAGAAAAAGGGCCCAGTTCGGGGCCCTTTTTTTTCTTACAACCGTGCTTGTTACTTGCTAGCGTAAGCGCTCCCTCGGGTGAGATCGCCATGCCAAGATTGCTCCGCTCCTTTCTAGCCATAACCCTCCTCACTGCCTGCCAGGAGGCGCCGGAAACGGTGCCACCCGCAAGTGACGAGTTTGTTCGCAAGGACGGCCCGGTTGTCGAGGCATCCGAGCATCGGGTTTCCGGGCTCGCTGACACCGTGTATCACACGGGCAAGATCTATACCGTAAACGGGGAGCAACCATGGGCGCAGGCACTCGCCATCCGCGACGGCGAAATCATCTTTGTCGGCACGGATGATGGCGCGCGCAAGCATATTGGGGCGGAGACCGTCGTGCATGATTTGCGTGGTCGCTTGATGATGCCGGCATTTCAGGATGCGCACATTCATCCGATCGGCAGCGGTATGGATGCCTTAACCTGCGACCTCCATGGTCTGGATGACGTTGCCCTTTATCGCTCGAGGATTTCCGAGTATGCAAGGGCGAATCCGGACGTCACCTGGATACTCGGTGGCGGCTGGTCGATGGCCGTATTCGGTCCGGGCGCTTCGCCAAGCCGGGAAATCCTTGATGAATTGGTACCAGATCGACCTGTTTTCTTGAGCTCTCAGGACGGCCACTCCGGGTGGGCTAACAGCGTTGCGCTACGTGTCGCCGGTATCACGCGAGACACGCCCGATCCGCCTGACGGCATTATCGATCGCAATCCCGTCACCGGAGAACCCATCGGCAGCCTGCAGGAAGGTGCCATGAATCTCGTGACGAACCATATTCCGGAGTCGACGCTGAATGACAGGCTCAAAGCGCTGGCGTATGCGCGCGATATGTTGCACCGCTACGGCATTACATCCATCCAGGACGCTTATGTATTCGAACCCGACCTGGAGGCATATGCGCGGCTCGACGCCGCCGGCGATCTGAATCTACGTGTAGTTGCGGGATTGTGGTGGCAGCGCAAAGAAACTGAAGAA
>CAMYMR010000048.1:0-989 GCA_947259285.1 uncultured Woeseiaceae bacterium
GTGCGAACCCCGGCTTTAGGCCGAATCACGACGTCGATTCGTCGATTCTTGGCTCGGCCCTCAACCGTTTCGTTATTCGCGACGGGTCGCGATTCGCCGTAGCCTACCGACTCTACGTCGCTCGCCGGCAGATCACGCATGTTCGCCAACAAGTACTCGCGAACAGCTTCCGCACGAGCCTGCGACAGCTCCAGATTGGTGGCATCGCCACCGAAAGAATCCGTATGGCCCTCGACCACGATGTGGCTGTCGGGAAAGACGCGGATCGCATCCTGGACCTTTCGCAGAAGCGAGAAGTATTCAGTCTCAATCTGGGCACTACCGCTCGAGAACACCAAGCCTATTGGACGAACCAGAATGTTTTGCCCCTGTGTCAGTACCTGCGCCTCATCCGCATTAAAGGTACTTTCAATCTGTCGGAACTTGCGGCGCTGAGCTTCCTGCGCTGCAAGCCGGTCCGACTGAACGCCCAACTCTTTCTCAAGGCTTTGGAGCTCATTCTCCAATTCGAAGATCTGGCTACGCCGTTCGCTTAGCTCGTAGGATTCCTTCTGCAGGTCCTCGACACGACCAATAATGGCCTTCGTCGGCGCGTCAAAGCCTTCGTCCAATTCAGCAACGAGATCGAGAGATCCGGCGATGCTCACAATGGGCGCTTCGTTTGCCAGCGCAAAGTCCTCGAGACTAACGTCCCGATCACGAACAGGCTTCAGCTCGCGGGCGAGGTATATGGCGTGCTTGACCTCGTACTTGGCCTGGCGGGCAAGGCTGCGCGGCTCGTCGGTATCGTAGCGATCCCGAGTCAACGCGTTCTCTGCCTGACTCAGCAGTGCTTCAGCTTTGGCCAGCGTTTTTGGCGCATAACGATCGACTCGGGCATCTTTCGCCTGTCCAATCAGGCGTCGTGTCTCATCAAGATAATTCGCCTTGATCGCAGCGAGTTCGGCACTGCGGAAGAGTCCTTCCGCATCGTTCGCGCGCGACTTTGC
>CAMYMR010000048.1:997-18079 GCA_947259285.1 uncultured Woeseiaceae bacterium
TTTTGAAGCAAATTTTTCTGCGTTTGCCTCTTCAGCATCGTTTCTGGCCTGAATCGCTGAAGCCAGGGTCACATTGGCCAGACGCGTTGCATCAACCGCTTTACGTAGTGCCTTGGCGGCATCGTCAAGGTCGGACTTGATACTGTCGATGCTGCGACCACGCTGTAGTTTGTCTTCGGCAGAGCGGTATGCCGCCGCGGCCTCGGCATAGTTCTTTGGCGCCAGAATATTGGCGCGGGCCTCATTGGCAGCCTTCAAAGCATCGTCAGCCTGCGTAAACAACGTGTCACGCAGATCGTCTTGTGCTACGGCAACCGATACACCGGCGCTCAGCAGCAGAATTGCGGCCAAACGGCCGAGGTTTCGTATAGTTACGCTCATTTGAGCCTCCTGTGGGTACATAAAACTAAGTTCCGGCTGGAATCATCCAGCTGGCTGAAGCCACTGTAGGAGTCCGGTATTAATAAATCCAACTAAAAAATATTGCTAATACGATAAATAAAGATTATAAATATTCATGGATCTTGAACTCCTTCGGACCTTTCTCGAGCTCAACCGGACACGCCACTTTGGCCGTGCCGCGGAGGCCTTGTTCGTCACGCAGGCGGCAGTGAGCAGCCGGCTGAAGTCTCTGGAGGATCAGTTAGGCGTGACGCTGTTCGATCGCAGCACGCGAGAAATGCGCCTGACACCGGAAGGCGGTCGACTTATACGTCATTCCGAGAAGCTTATTGCGGCATGGCGCGCAGCTCGCCAGGATGTGTCGCTGGCAGAGGCGAGCCAGCAGTTAGTCATAGGCGGGAGCCTGCGTCTTTGGGACGTGCTGTTGCAGCGCTGGCTACACGATCTCCGTCGCAATTACCCCAGCCTGGCAATCATCGCCGAGGCGCAGACACCCGATTATCTGACTCGGAAACTCATTGACGGTACGCTGGATGTAGCAATCTTGTTAGAACCTGCTCAGCTCGACATCATGCAGATTCGCGAGATCGCCACGGTGGAGTTTATTCTCGTTTCCTTCTCGTTTCCAGCGATCACGGCTTGTCTGTGGAGCAAGCTCTTCAAGATAACTACGTCTTCGTCGATTGGGGCCTGTCATTCGGACTCGATCACCGACGCACCTTTCCTGACGCATCAGAAGCGATTACTCGTGTGACACACGCAAAAATGGCCCTCGAGTACATTAGCCTGATCGGTGGTAGCGCGTATTTGCCGAAGCGAATGGTCGACAAAGACATTGAACTCGGCTTGTTGCATGAGGTGGCGGATGCGCCGGTATTCACGAGGCAGGCCTATGCAACTTTCCCGGTCAGGTCCCCCAGGCTCGAATTGATCGAAGAGAGCCTTCAACTGGTGCGCTCGGAGTAGACGGTGCAGCTATTGGAATAATGACATGAATGCTGTGACGACCAAGACTCTTGGACGGTTCGGTGAAAACATTCGCCGATTTATCAAACTCGAGGCTTCCGCGGGACTCGTCTTAATGGCGGCGACACTCCTCGCGATGATGGTCAAGAACTCTCCGCTTTCGGAGGCGTACCAGTCTTTGCTTTTGCTGGAGGGGGAGATTCGCGTAGGCAGTCTCGGCATTGAGAAGCCCCTGTTGTTGTGGGTTAACGATCTCTGGATGGCGGTGTTCTTCTTTCTCGTTGGTATGGAGATCAAGCGTGAGTGGATTGAAGGCCATTTATCTGACAGATCTCAAATAGCATTGCCTGCGTTTGCAGCGCTGGGCGGTATTGTCGTTCCGGCAGCGATCTATTCGGTGCTGAACTGGGGCGATCCTGTCGCCATGCAGGGTTGGGCGGTGCCGACCGCAACGGACATCGCTTTTGCATTGGGTGTACTGGCTCTACTCGGGTCAAGAATTCCGGTAAGTCTCAAAGTGTTTCTCATGACTCTGGCGGTTCTCGACGATTTGGCAGCAATCGTCCTGATTGCCGTTTTTTACACGACACAACTGTCGTTGATTTCACTGTCGCTTGCAGGTATCGCAATTGCAGCGCTTGTGGTCCTCAACAGATTAGGCGTCACGCGAATTGCGGCCTTCATATTGGTCGGAATTGCTCTTTGGGTTTTCGTTTTGAAGTCAGGCGTTCACGCTACCCTTGCTGGCGTTGCGCTGGCGATGGCAATCCCGGCCAAGGGCAAGGGTCCGGGCGATAAGCCGCCGCTGCGACAGTTGATTCATGCGCTGCATCCCTGGGTCGCTTTCGCAGTGCTTCCCACATTCGCGTTCTTCAACGCAGGCATCGACTTTGGCGAGCTTCGGTGGGACAGGTTGATCGGATCGGTACCCTTAGGAATCGCATGTGGTCTGTTCTTCGGCAAGCAAATTGGCGTTTTCGCCTTCTCCTGGCTGACGATCAAGCTCGGCTTCGCGAAACTGCCTGCCGGGTCGTCCTGGTTGCAGCTCTACGGCATTGCAATTCTTTGCGGCATTGGGTTCACGATGAGCCTGTTCATTGGCTCGCTGGCGTTTGCCGAAGGCGGAGCCGGGTACGCACGAGCCGATCGCTTCGCCATAGTAGCGTCGTCCTTGTTGGCAGGGGTTGCCGGGTATTTACTGCTTAGATTCGGCCACGCCGAAGGCCCGCGTCAGAAATGAATAACCCCTAATGTCCAGTCAGTCGAAAGTACGGATTTCCGATTCCGTTTACGATTTCCTGACCAACGAGGAGGACACGCGTCTTTGTATAGACATCCAATAAATGGGGTCAGAGTAAAAACTCCAGAGTTTTTACTCTGACCCCATTTATCACCAGGAAGAACGGGCGGAACGCGTAAGCGAAGGCTACGAATCGCTTTTCGGCCATTGGCGTTACCACAGCGCGGCCAGCAAGGGCCTCACCGGGCCGAGCGGATCGTGGGTTCGGGCGATGAAGTACACGCATGTGTAAATGGCAATAGCCGCAACGAAACAGCCGCGCCTGATGTTCACGGTACGGCCGCGTTTGAGCGCCAGTGTGCCCAACCCGATATAGACGCCGAGCAGCGTCAGCTTGAGCCAAAGCCAGCCGTTGCTGTACACCGAAGACGGCAAGATCGCGAGCAGCAACAACGCGGCGGTCATTAGCACGATGTCGATCGTGTAGCTCAGGTAACGGACCGGCGCGATCATGCCCCAGCTGCCGCCCCAATTAACCGCGGTTCCGCGGAGCAGGAACAGGGCGCCGCTCGCGATAGCGGCTGTCACGTGAACGAACTTTATTTCCGGGTATAACTCGAGCATGTAAGTCTCGTCCGCAATTTACGGCCATTACTCATGACGCACCACTTGCGTGCATGTACGTATGCTGCCCGAGGTCCCGTGTCTTCGCACTGATCCAGGTCAAGCGCGGATAAATGCTGCGGTACACCCGCAACCCGCTTCGGCGATAGCCTCACCAGTTGACCTAGATCAATGCGACCTTCGCATCTGCCGCTAGACTGCGACGCATGATCGCGATGACACGCAAGGTGTTAGACTTTTCCTGCATGGAGAAGGATACACCGCAGTACGAGACGATTCGCAGTCATTACCTGTTTTCAGGTCTGACTGATATCGAGTTCGAAGCCCTCGCGACGGAGATCTCCGTCGAATCCTACGACAAAGGTGAAATCCTGTTCCACCGCGGTGACAAAGCCGAGGCTTTCTTCTTCGTTGAGTCCGGCCAGGTCGAATTGAGCCTGATTTCCCGAGATGGCCAGAAGAAGATCGTTGAAGTGATAGCGCATGGCCGGACTTTTGCCGAAGCGATTATCTTCATGACGGAAGCCAAGTTCCCGGTTACCGCCGAGGCTTTGTCCAACAGCGTCGTGTACCGCATTCCCAACGACGCCTACCGCAATTTGCTGGCGGATAACCCCGACGCCTGCATGCGCCTGCTTAGTGATGTTTGCTATCACCTGCATCAGCGCGTTCGGGAAATCGAACGGCTGACGATTCAGAATGCCCGCAGCCGGCTCGCCAGCTACCTGATCGACCATATTGTCGAGACGGATGACGATGAGGCGACGGTGCGCCTGGACCTGCCCAGGCACGTGGTCGCCTCAAGGCTCTCTATAACACCCGAAACGTTGTCGCGGTTGCTCAGGGCCATGTCCGACGACGGCATCCTGACCGTCGACGATCGCCTCGTCTTCGTCCACAGCCTCGCCAGGCTGAGACCGTACGACTGACGTACCTCTCTTGATCTAGATCATGGAACCGCTGCGAAGGCGGATCCATGATCGATGTTCGCGGCGCGTTTGTGGGCCGCAACGGCAGGTCGCTTATGAGCATTGTCTACTTCACGCTGGCTGCAGTCGTCCTGTACCTATTGTCAGACTGGATCCTGGAGCGCGTGGAAGTGACCGCGCGCCGGCGATTCCAACACCGGTCGCTCCTGTTTTTCAGCATCCTGTTGACGCTGGCGATGACGAGCTTCGCACTCATTAGCCACCTGACCGGAAACACCCATGGGGGATAGATCGTGACGGAAGAACACAAATCGGAAGACCAGCAGGGCACGCCGGACGACGAGCAGCTCCCGTTCATGCAGCGGCTCCTGGATAACCCGTTTCTACTTTTATTCCTCGGCATCGCGGTACCGACCGTCTTCTACATCATCTGGGGAATCATGGAAATCACCCAGATTCCGATAGCAGACTGAGCAGGGGGGACTGAACCATGGCTATAACACCGCCGAGTGAACGGAACTGGTGGAAGCTGCCGATCGCCAGGGTCGAATTGACCTGGATAATTATCGCGTTCGTCTGGGGCCTCTTCATGTTCTTCATGATGATCTACTGGCACGGCGCGGGGGAGCAGAACCTTTCGAACGAAGCGTACAAGATCAAGCCCGAGCAGTTCGCCGCCAAGACGCAGGCGATGATCGAGGCGCACACCGTGCGGCAGGAGAGCGGCTTTCCGGTCGTGCGTCCGCCGGCAGGTAGCGACGTGTACCTGACAGGCCGATTGTTCAACTGGTGGCCGATACTTGAACTCGAGAAAGACCAATCCTATCGCCTGCACCTGTCGTCGGTGGACGTACAACACGGCTTCTCGCTGCAGCCCATCAACATCAATCTGCAGGTGCATCCAGGCTACGAAATGGTGGTCACGGTCAAACCGGACCAGGCCGGTGAGTACGGCATCGTATGCAACGAATTTTGCGGCATCGGCCATCACCTGATGGTCGGCAAGCTGTACGTTGTCGAGTAGGGGGCCACAAACATGTCAACAAATACGGAATTTCGCACTTGCCCCACGACCGGCCTGAAGGTCGATCTCGCTGCGGAGAAACTGATCAAAGCCAACGCCGTCGCGGCCGTTATCTTCCTTGCAATCGGCGGCCTGTTCGGTCTGCTGGTGGCGCTGACACGCTGGCCCGAGGTTCACCTCTTGCCTGCCGACTGGTTCTACCTCGCCCTGACCGCACACGGTCTCGACGTGCTGCTGGTCTGGATCATCTTTTTCGAGATGGCCGTGCTGTATTTCGCGTCGGCCATCCTGCTGAACAGCCGAATTGCGGGCCCACGCTGGGCATGGACGGGTTTTGGACTAATGCTGGTTGGCGCGCTGCTCACAAATGTCGTAGTGCTGCAAGGCGGCTCCAGCGTGATGTTCACGTCCTACGTGCCGCTGAAGGCGGAACCGGGCTTCTATCTCGGCATCATTCTGTTCGCGGTCGGCGCGCTCATCGGCTGCGCCGTCTTTTTCGGTACGCTCGTCGTGGCCCGCCGGGAACGTACCTACAAGGGCTCGATTCCGCTCGTGACCTTCGGTGCGTTGACCGCCGCGATCATCGCAGTGTTCACGATCGCGTCTGGCGCAATCATCCTGATCCCGACGCTGCTCTGGTCGGTCGGCCTCGTCAGCAATATCGATCCGCTGCTGTACAAGACAATATGGTGGGCCATGGGCCACTCGTCGCAGCAGATCAACGTCTCGGCCCACGTCGCGATCTGGTATGCGATCGCGGCTATTACGTTTGGCGCGCGGCCGCTGTCTGAAAAGGTCAGCCGCACGGCGTTCCTCATGTACATCCTGTTCCTGCAGCTTGCCAGCGCGCACCACATGCTGGCCGAACCCGGATTCAGCTCGGAGTGGAAGATCTTCAACACGAGTTACGCGATGTACCTGGCCGTGCTCGGCAGCATGGTTCACGGCATGACGGTGCCCGGATCGATCGAAGCGGCGCAGCGCTCACGCGGCCTTAACAAGGGCATGTTCGAGTGGCTGCGCAAGGCCCCGTGGGGCAACCCGGCGTTCGCCGGCATGTTCATGTCACTTGTGTTCTTCGGCTTCATCGGCGGTATTTCCGGTGTGGTCATGGGCACAGAGCAGATCAACCTGATCATGCACAACACGCTGTATGTCCCCGGCCATTTCCACGGCACGGTTGTTGCCGGAACCACGCTGGCATTCATGGCCATCACGTACTACCTGGTGCCGCTGGTCTTCCGCCGCGAGCTCAGGTTCATGAAGCTGGCGCGACTGCAGCCCTACCTGTTCGGCATCGGAGCAGCCGGCATCTCGGTCTTCATGATGGGCGCCGGCACGCTGGGCGTCTCGCGGCGCCACTGGGACATGCAGTTTGCCGACGCGATCCTGCCGTTCGACTATCCCTCGGCCGCCTTCCTGATGATGGGCCTGAACGGCATGTTTGCCGTGCTGGCAGCGGTCGGCGGCGTCGCGTTTATCGTCGTCGTCGTGGCTTCGGTGTTCTTCGGCCGTAAACTGGGCGTGGACGAGAAGCCGAGCTACCCGGAGGTGCCGCCGCAAGCGGCCGTGGTAGCCGAACATGGCAGCGCCGATTCGCTGAAGATCCCGGGGACGACGATGCTGGTCGCGATCTTCTTCATCGCTTTCGTGCTGTATTACTTCGTCAACTGGAAGTATCTGTCGGAGGTCTGGCCACTGAGCTGAGATTAGGCCCTGGTAACGAAACGGCTATGTCTGCAACGATCAAACTCATCTACCACACCGCGAAGGTACGCCTCGGTTTCCTGATCATGGCCTGCGCCCTGACGGGCGTGGCCGTGATTCCGGATCACGCCCTCGGTGCGTGGCAGATACTCGTTCTCGGCGTTGCAACGCTGGTGGCCTCTTCGGCGGCCGGCGCCTTCAACCAGTTTTACGAGCGTGATCTCGATGCCAACATGAAGCGCACGCGTTCGCGGCCGTTCGTAACAGGACGGTTTCAGGCTGACTGGATCTGGCTGGGATCCATCGTCCTGTCGCTGCTGCTTGCGCTCGCTGCTGCCGCGGTGGCAACCAACTGGCTTGCAACCTTTTTCGTGTTCATGGGCGCGTTTACCTACGGCATCGTGTACACGGTCTGGCTCAAGCGCCGCACCTGGCTGAATATCGTTGTGGGCGGTCTCGCGGGCAGTTTCGCCGTGCTCGCCGGGTCTGCGGCTGCCGGCGCCACTTTCTCGCCAGTAGCCTTCATTATCGCCGGCGTGCTGTTTCTCTGGACGCCGCCGCATTTTTGGTCGCTGGCATTTGCCTGCAAGGAAGACTACCGGCGCGCAGGCGTCCCGATGCTGCCTGTCGTTGTCGACGACAGGGCAGCGACCCTGACGATTCTCGGGCATACCGTTGCGCTCGTCGCCTTATCCATCGCGCCGCTCTGGTACGGAATGAACTGGATCTATGCGCTCGGCGCCATCACCGGCGGCACCTATTTCCTGTTTGCCTGTACGCGTCTGTATGCCGCCCCGGGTATCGCCAACGCATGGCGCGCGTTCGCCGCGTCGATCGTACAGCTCGGCCTGCTGCTGGTTGCCGCTATGCTGGATGGACTGCTGGTCGGCTGAGCCATGCATCGCTGCACCGGGGTTCTTTTCCTGACGCTGGTAGCGGTTTCCGCTTTCGCCACCGAATACGATCGCTCAGCGGCGCTCGACATCAGTCAGGGAGCGATCGGTCGTCAGCTGAACAGCTATACGCTGCGCGACACGCAAGGACAGCCCTTCGCGATTTCAGAGCTGCGCGGCAAACCGCTGGTCGTCAGCATGATTTACACGAGCTGTCACCACATCTGCCCGACGATCACCCGCAATCTGGGCGACAAAATCGAAGTCGCACAGCAAGCCCTTGGCGAGGATGCCTTCAACGTCATCACGGTCGGTTTCGACTGGCGGGTAGACACGCCCGATCGCATGCGCGAGTTCGAGTCGCGCTTGGGTCTCGATCACGTACCGAACTGGCACTTCCTTGCCACCGAGGCTGGCGTCGTCGACGAGCTCAGCGACAACCTCGGCTTCCTGTTCTACCCCAGCGCCAAGGGGTTCGACCATCTCGCACAGGCGACGGTCGTCGGTGCCGACGGCAGGATATACAGGCAGGTCTATGGCGTCGACGTCGAGACGACGGCGATCGTCGAGCCCATCAAGGAACTCGTATTCAACACGCCGCGCAGCGCGGGTTTTTTAGAGCACTGGGTCAGCACCTTCAAGCTGTTTTGCACCGTCTACGATCCGAATAGCGATCGCTATCGTTTCGACTACTCGATCTTCACCGCGATCGTCGTCGGCATACTGAGCCTGGGGTTGATCGCCGTCTTCATCGTCAGGGAATGGCAACGCGCCCGTTAGGGCCTGTTAACACTGAATTCACAATGGAATTGATCAAACGAGCCCTCGCGCATGCGTTCGCGCGCTTCGAAGCGGTCTTCGAGTACGCTTTCGGGCAGCGCAACACCCCGTTTGCGTGGCTCGGTGCCCTGGGCTGGTACTTCTACTGGATCGTCGCAGCAACGGGTGTCTACCTGTATATCTTCTTCGACACGGGCATCACCGATGCATACGCGTCGGTCGAATACATGACGCACGACCAGTGGTACGCTGCCGGCATCATGCGCAGCCTGCATCGCTACGCGTCCGATGCGCTGGTCGTCGTTGTTGTGCTGCATATCTTTCGCGAGTTCGCCTTCGACCGGCTGCGCGGCCGCCGTTTCTTCGCGTGGCTGACCGGCCTGCCGCTGCTCGCATTCATATATCTATGCGGCATCAGCGGGTACTGGCTGGTATGGGACCAGCTCGCGCAATACATCGCCGTCGCGACGACGGAGTGGCTCGATACGCTGCCACTGTTCGGCGAACCGATCGCCAACAACTTCCTCAACAGCACGACGCTGGGTGGACGCTTCTTCACGCTGATGGTGTTCATTCACATCTTCGGTCCGCTGTTCATGTTGCTGCTGATGTGGGTTCACATCCAGAGACATTCCCAGGCGAAGGTCAATCCGCCGCGGCCGCTCGCCATCGGCACGCTCGCCGTCCTTGTGATCCTGTCGCTCGTGTTTCCCGCCGTCAGCCAGGGCCCGGCGGATCTCGACGTCGTGCCGGCGGAGCTCGGATTCGACTGGTTCTACCTCGCGGGTTATCCACTGCTGGATCTCGTCCCGGGCGGACAGCTTTGGCTGTACCTCTTTGCCGCGTTCCTGGTGCTTGCCGTCCTGCCCTGGATTCCGCCCGCGGAACGCGTCCCGGCGGCAGCCGTCAACCTCGAGAACTGCAATGGCTGTACCCGCTGTTTCGACGACTGCCCGTTTGGTGCCATCAACATGGTCCCACGAAGCGATGGGCGCGCCTACGAGTCCGAGCCCGTCGTCAACGTCAACCAGTGCACGTCTTGCGGTATTTGCGTCGGCTCCTGCCCGACGTCGACACCGTTCCGGCGCTCGGGCCCCCTGCAACCCGGCATCGAGCTGCCGGATCGAAGCATCGCAGACCTCCGCGACGAGCTCGTGGCCGGGACCGGGGAAACGCGGGTTATCGTGTTTGCCTGCGATACCGGCGACACAGACGAACTCGAACAGGACGGCGTGAAAGTCATTCGCTTGCCCTGCGTCGGCATGCTGCCGCCGTCATTCGTCGACTTCGCCCTGGCCCGCCATCACGCCGAAGGCGTCATGATCGCGGGCTGCGCCGAAGGCGATTGTCAGCATCGGCTTGGCAACGACTGGACCATCGAGCGCATGGCGCGCAGGCGAGATCCGTACCTGCGCCAGCGCGTCGACGAACGGCGCCTGTGCCTGAGCTGGCTGCCGCGGGACTCGACGCGCCGGCGCCAACGCGCCCTGGCGGAGTTCCGGGTGACACTGTCGGAGATCGACGATGAATAGAGTCGTCCAGGCATTTTTGTACGCGGCCTTCGCGGCCTTCGTCGGCTACCTGTCCGTCGCGCCGGCTTACCAGTATGCGGACCCCGAAATCGCTGTAATCAAGCTGTCGCTGAGCCATGCGGCAGAGCGTGTCGAGGCATGCGTCAAGCTGACGCCACAGCAGATCAACGAGCGCGCCATGAAGGGAGAGCCGATCAACGAATGCGAACGCGAACGGCTACCGCTTGCCGTCGAGCTCGATGTGGACGGGGCGACGGTCCTGTCCCTGGCGGCCGTTCCGTCAGGTCTCTGGAAAGACGGTCCGGCCTCGGTCTACGAGCGACTCGCGATCGATGCCGGTGTACACACGATCACGGCGCGCCTGAGGGATTCCGCACGTGAGACAGGCTGGGACTATGCGTACTCGGAAGAGGTAAGCCTGGCGCCAGGACGCTATTTCACGATCACGTTCCGTGCGGAAAACGGGGGTTTTGAATTCCGATGAGCCTGATTACCTGGAAAGATGAATTCAGCGTCGGCGTCGCCGCCGTCGACCTCGAGCACCGTGAGCTTATCGAGTTGATCAACGGCCTCGACGGCGACATGCAGGAGCACGCTACTCAGACGACGGTTGTGGAGACGCTCGGCGAGATCTACGCGCGGATATCCGCTCACTTTGCGCTCGAAGAGAAGATCATGCGCGACGCTGGCTATGACGGCTTTGCCGCGCACAAGCAGGACCACGAACGGCTACTGGATGAATTGCTGGACGTCATCGACAGTGTCGACGACGCTGGTCGTTATGATAGGGCAGGCCTGTCGCGCGACCTGGACCGCTGGTTCTCCGAGCACTTTCGAACGCACGATGCAAGATTGCATCAGAAGCTTGGGTAGCAAAAAAAGGGCCTCCGCGAGCGAGGCCCCGTCAATACCGCGTCCTCGTGTATTAGTAGTTTGCCGTCAACATAATCCAGAGCTTGGTCGCGTCGTCGTAGGCCGGCGAGTCGCTCGAGAAGATCGCACCCTTGAAGAGGATGCTGTAGTTGTCGGTGATCTTCGTGCCGGCCGACAGGTCAAACTCGGTACCGAAGTCGCCGCGGCCAGACTCCGCGGAAAAGTCGTGGTATATGCCCGTCAAATTCCACTGGCCCGCCTTGAATTTGGCGGTTGCATAGAGGTCGTTGATGCCCTGTCCCGGCGTCGCCAGGAACTTGTCGGCCCAACCCTGGAAGGCATGCAGGGTGGCGAGCGGCGTGCGGAACGACGCGCCCGGCGTATTGGCGTCTCCCCCCAGGGACTCGTACGCGAGGCCCAGCGTGAGACCGTTTTGCATCGCCCAGGACACATCGACCAGCGCGTACTCCGCGTCGTAGCTGACCGGGTTGTTGGCGACGTCTGACTGCGTAGCGAGCTCAACGGCCAGCTTGATCTTGCCGTTGTCGCCGGCATCGAAACCACCCGTTAGCCGGGCGCCGGCGGTAGCCGTCGAAAACGCCGGTACGTCCTGGTTGTCGATGTAGTAAAAGTACGGTGTCAATGACCAGCTGTCGTTGAGTGTGACCTTGGCGTTTAGCAAATGCGTGTCGACGTTGTTCTTGCCGGCGGCCACTGTCTGGCCGAAGATGCGGCGCACGTAGCCGATGTAGCTGTATTGCAGCTGTGTCTTATTGATCGCGCTACTTGTCAGCGTCACACCGTCGTACGTCTGTTCGTTCTGGCGCCAGCCTACACCGCCCACGAAACGCTGGTTGTCCAGCAGTATGCGCTGCCGCCCAAAGCGCAGCTTCGTAGCTTCACTTGCCGGGTAGTCGAGATAGAGCTGGTTCAGGTCGGAGCCCTTCGGGTCCGCCACGACCGGGTACTGGCCCTTGTCCGGGCTCGTTCCGGCACCGCTGTTGAAGTCGCTGAGCAAGTGGAAGAGATGATCGTATTCCGCAAAAGCAGACCAGCCGTTCCAGGACCCCGTTTTGTAATTGAGACGCAGGCGCGCCGTTAGCGCGTCTGCTTTCTCGGTGATGGTGTCCTGGTCGACACGTTCATAACGCGCGCGAATATTGACGCCTGCTTTGCCTGAAGTGACGGCTTCAGCCAGCGAGCCGGCATCGCCCGCTGCCGCGACCGGCGCTGCAGGCAGCAGCGCCGCCGCGGCCAGGATTCCTAACAAGCGTTTCAAGAGCCCTGTCCTCTAGTAGATGTCGTGCAGCGTGTTGTAGACGTTGAACTTGCCGGTCGGCGTGACGATCTCGGGCCCCTTGATGATGGCCTTGAGTTCGCGCGACTTGTCATCCACGACGACAATGGCGGATTCCTCTTCCTTGCCGCTCCAGACCGAAAACCAGACCTCGTCTCCGGCCTTGTTGTACTCGCCCTGCACGACACGCTTCGGACCTTCGCCAAGCCCCGCCCATTCTGCGATCGGCAGCTTGACGAAACCTGCGTCCAGATCGTTGACGTCGAACACGGCGACGGACTGGCTGATCGACACGTCCGGGTTCAGCGGTGCGTCAACCCAGAGATTCGAAGAGTTCGGGTGCGACTTCACGAACAGTGAGCCTCCGCCCATGCCGTCGATCACGCGGACCGTCTTCCAGGCCTTGTCCGGATGATTGACCGGGTCGGTACCCAGGAACGTGACGTTGGCGTTGCCCAGTGCCGAGGTTACCCAGACCGGCCCGTGCTCGGGATCGTCGAGGTTCGCGCCACGACCCGGGTGCGGCGTCTTGGTGACGTCGGACAGGGCGACAAGCTTGCGTTCCTTCGAGTCGACCACGGCGATCTTGTCGGACTGGTTTGCGGCCGTCAGGAAGTAGCGCTTGCTGCGATCCCAGCCACCGTCATGCAGGAACTTGGCCGCACCGATGTCGGTCACGGCGATGTTCTCGATGTCGCTGTAGTCCACCAGCAGGATATGGCCCGTTTCCTTCACGTTGACGATGAAGTCCGGGTGTTCGTGCGAGGCGACGATAGCGGCCACTCGCGGTTCTGGATGGTATTCCTGCGTATCGACCGTCATGCCGCGCGTCGAGACGATCTTTAAAGGCTCGAGCGTGTCCCCGTCCATGATCACGTATTGCGGCGGCCAGTAAGAACCGGCGATCGCATACTTGTCTTCGTAGCCTTTGTACTTGGACGTTTCGACAGAGCGTGCTTCGAGGCCAACCTTGATCGTAGCCACCGTCTGCGGCGGGTCCATGTACAAATCGACCATGTTGATCAGTGCGTCACGGCCAATCGTGAAGATGTAACGGCCAGACGCGGATACGCGAGAAATGTGCACGGCGTACCCTGTTTCGACGATGTTGAAGATTTCCTTCGTGTCACCGTCGATAATCGCCACCTGGCCCGAGTCACGCAGCGTGACCGAGAAAAAGTTGTCGATGTTGCGGTCGTGCTGAGGTTTGTTCGGGCGATCTTCAGGCGCAACCAGGACTTTCCACGTCGCCTTCATTTCGGGCATGCCGAACTCGGGCGGCGAGGGCGGTTCCTGCTGCAGGAAGCGTGCCATGATGTCAATCTCCGCCTCGGTCATTTCGCCCGACGTGCCCCAGTTGGGCATGCCGGCCGGCGAGCCGTAGGTGATCAGGGCCTTCAGGTAGTCCGTGCCCTTTTCCTTGGTAAGGTCCGGCGTCAGCGCCTTGCCCGTCGCGCCCTTGCGCAGTACACCGTGGCAACCCGCGCAGCGCTCGAAGTACCGTTGCGTGGCCGTTGCAAACTCGGCCTCGCTAAGAACAGGGCCTTCCGCGCTCATGATCTGGCGCGTGTCTTCGCCGGAGATTGCAGAAGGCGCGCCCTGGTATTTGAGCTCGCCTTCGGAGGCGCCAAGATGTCGCTGCCCCTCGGCGCGGTCTTCGGCGCCGGCTGCGGCACGAATGGCCGCCACCTCTTCGACGCTAACGGCTGCCAGGTTGTTGCCCCATGAGCCGAACACGTAGGTCATCGCAGCAGCGAGGTCTTCGTCGGGCAGGTGGCCAAGACTCGGCATTACGCCGTTATATTCAACGCCATTGACGGTGATCGGACCCGTCAGGCCGAACAGCGCGGCACTAATGACTTCGTCACGATTACCCTGCAGGTAATCCGAGCCGGCCAGCGGCGGGAATGCGCCCGCCAGGCCCTGGCCGTTGGGCTGATGGCATGCGGCACAGTTGGCGTTGTAGGCGCCCTGACCCTTTGCCATGAGCTCGTCCGCCGTCGCTACGGCAACCTCGGCGTCATGTACGGCCGTATCGGTGGCGGCGGCTGTCTCCGCCGGCTCCTGTGAGCAGGCTCCCACGGACAGTCCCAACAGCGGCACTGCCAGAAGCATGCTGATCGTCTTGCGTTTCATTGTGTTACTCCTCTGTCACTGGGACATTCCGGAAAATCACCACACCAGGTGGAGGCTCAAGGACGCCGCGCGTCCTGCCTGCGCAAGGTACGGAAGAATTGGGTCATCGGGTGCCAGGCCGCGCACGTCGGACCAGTTCCAGTAAGTGCGATCGGTCAGGTTATGAAGACCGGCGCGCACGACGGCGTTGTTGCCAATCTTCTGTGTCAGGTAGAGGTCAAACACGGCATGGCCTGCCGGTTTGAACTGCTCGCCAGCGGACTCGTCGACGCGATCGTAAGCGTCTGTGAACCGGCCCTTGAGGCGCAGCTGGCGATTCTCGTCGGCCGAGAACCAGCTGAAACCGACGACGGCCTGAGCCGGGCCGACCGAGCTGATCGGCTGTCCGGTGACGTCGTTTTCGCCGCGGGCGTAGTAGGCTGATCCTTCGAGCACAAACTGCTCCAGGTTGCCGAAGCGCACATTCCAGCCGGCCTCGATACCCTCGATTGTCGTGTCCTCGATGTTCTGGGACTGGAATTGCGTGTAGCCGCTGACCGGGTCGACGCCGATGTTCACCTTGGTCTCGATGAAGTTCTTGTAGTTCGTACGGAAAGCGGAGACGCGCGCTGTCGAGCGGAGGCCATACCACCGCAGCCCGATGTCGAAGCCGTCCGACGATTCCGATCGCAGGTCCGGATTGGGCACCGCACGTACGCGGAACATTGGCAGGTCGAGCGAGACGTTGGCGTCGGAGTACGGCGGCGCCCGGAAACCGTGCGAATATTGCACGTAGGCGTCAATGCCCGGTGTGATGCTGTAAATGACGCCGAGCTTCGGCGAGACGTCGGATTCGTCGAGGCGCGTCGTCTCGTAGTCGGGGTAGTCGGCGAGATACATCGCGTCGACATCGGGGTTGAGCTCATACCGATCAGCGCGCACCGCCGCGATGACTGTCCAGTGCTCGCCCATCGACATCGTGTCTTCGATGAAGGCCGCAGTTTCGGTCGTGTCGCTGATCGGGAAATCTCGCAGCGGGAACACCTCGCCGAGCAGCACGCTGGTCCGCTCGCCCGTGGTCAGATCGGTTGAAAGGCCGTCGCGAAATTCCTCGGTCCTGCGGTCGCGATGCTCGACGCCAATTCCGATGCGGTGCGTTATGACTTCGCCCGAGAAGTTCTTCCACAGGTTCAGTTCGATACCGCGGATCTCCTGGTCATAGGAAAACAGGCGGTCGATCGACACGGGCGTGCGCGCGGCCGCGCGCTCGTCCAGCGTGTACTGGTCGATTTCGGCCTGCTCCCAGAAACCTCGCAGCGTACCGCTGTCGATCCAGCGTTCGGGCGAACCGAATTCGTACGCCAGGTTAACGACGTCCATGCGCTGGTGATCGTCGCCTTCGAGCGCCGTCGTCGAGCGGTAGCGGCCTGCACCTAGCATCGAGTTGAGATCCGACAGCGTTTGGCCTTCCTGGTGAACGACACTGGCGCGGAAGGTGTGCCCGAAGCGGTTGTCGGAAACGAACTTGAGCAGTGCCGTATCGCGCGTGTAGTCGCGTCTGTCGACAGGATTCGATACGGCCGCCGAATCCGTCTGCTCGCCGTCGCGCCGGCTGTAGCCGGCTAGAAACCCGAAGGAATTATCGCCCAGGGCGACTATGGCCTGGCCGTGCGCACTGTTGTCCGTGCCGCGCCAGGTACCCAGGAATTCGCCGCCAAACTCGCCGCGCCGTGCGATATCGGATGGATCGGGCGTGCGTACTGCTACGACACCGCCGATGGCCGCGCTGCCATACAGAGCGGAGGCAGGCCCGTGTAAGACTTCGATGTCCTGGATCAGGCCCGCATCGATAAAGTCACGCGTGGCATTCGAAAAACTGCCCGTGTCAAACTGGTCACTCAGCGGCACACCGTCAACGAGTATGGCGACCCGATTGCCCCCGATACCCCGGATGTTGATTCCTTCGGTGCCGAAGCGCGTACCGGCGCCTTCGTAATCGACGCCCGGCACGTAACGAAACGCATCGCCGATCGAGGTAGCGAGTTCGGCGTTCAGCTCACCTCGAGAGAGGACCGTAACGTTTGCGGCCAAGTCTCGTATCGACCGCTCGTCCTTATGCGCGACAACGACAAGCTGGTCGATCGCCTCGTCATCTGGAATATCGCCGGCTGACGACACAACGGGCGCAGACAACAGCGCCATTGCGGCAACCGCAGCGGGTGTGACGGGGGCGTAATGCATCTTGCTTCCCTATGGATCGGGGTGGCCGGATGCTCAAATTGTCCGCGTCTGGCTGCCTGCATCCATGATCTAGATCAAGTCGGGATCCCGGCCGCGTCGACCCTTCGCGAGATGCTGGGGTCAGAGTAAAAACTCAATAAATGGGGTCGGAGTAAAAACTCTAGAGTTCTTACTCCGGCCCCATCCTATGTCCGCGCCGTGACGCTTCGAATCTTGCGGTCCGACAAACCGGCAGGCGCCGGTTCGGACGCACGTAATCTCAGGGCATGCCTGAATTTTGAGCCGGTAAGTTTGGGGTCAGAGTAAATACTCTGCGTTTTTTACTCTGACCCCGTTCTTGGACGCGTGCTGTATGAACGGAGGTCTGCCAGATCGCTATTCGGGATCTAGAAGTGTTTTGTTTCCTGTTCCCACATTACAGGCACGTTTTTCTTCTGCGCGGCCTCCAGGAGCTCGATG
>CAMYMR010000049.1:0-15952 GCA_947259285.1 uncultured Woeseiaceae bacterium
CTTCCGGACCACGGACGTGACGGGTGCGGTGGAGCTGCCGGAGGGCACCGAGATGGTGATGCCGGGCGATAACGTGCAGATGGTGGTGGACCTGATAGCACCGATCGCGATGGAAGACGGTTTGCGGTTTGCGATTCGCGAGGGCGGTCGCACCGTGGGTGCCGGCGTCGTCGCGAAGGTGATTGAATAACAGCTTATACGCCCACGAACGGCATGAATGTCACCGGAATGGCTCGCTAACGCTGCGCTTTATTTCCGGTGACAAACATCCCGCCCGCGGGCCTATCGAATTTTTTGGCAGCAAGCCCCGGACAGGAACACAGGCGTTTATTAGAACTAGGCCAGTAGCTCAATTGGCAGAGCGGCGGTCTCCAAAACCGCAGGTTGGGGGTTCGATTCCCTCCTGGCCTGCCATCTGATCGAATTGGCGTTAGTAAAGAACATGGTTGCACAGACAGAACAGAGCGAGAGCGGCGTACTCGACATCATCAAGCTGCTGGTATCGGCGGCTGCGCTGATAGGCGGGCTGTACGCTTATTATTATTACGAGCCGCAAATTGCGCAGGCGCTGCGGGTCCTCATGGTGCTGGCCGGAACGGCTGGCGGCATCGGTATTGCCATGACGAGCACCCAGGGGCAGAGGCTGTGGCACTTTATCCAGGGCTCGCGCGTTGAGATTCGTAAAGTCGTATGGCCGACGAAGCAGGAAACGACGCAAACGGCGATTGCCGTCTTCGTTTTCACGTTGATCATGTCGCTGTTTTTCTGGGCGCTGGACTCGGGTCTTCTCTGGTTGACCCGAACCCTCGTGGGCTGATCCAAGTTACTGAAAGCGAACGAATCTTAGAGGAATAACAGCAGTGGCTTTACGCTGGTACATCGTGCACGCCTATTCGAACTTCGAGCATCGCGTCAAAGCGGCGCTCGAGGAGCGCATCGAACGCATGGGCCTGCAGGACAAGTTTGGCGAGATCCTTGTTCCGACTGAAGAAGTCGTCGAAATGCGGGAGGGCCAAAAACGCCGCAGCGAGCGTAAGTTCTTTCCCGGTTATGTGCTCGTGCAGATGGAGATGGACGACGAGACCTGGCATCTCGTCAAAGAGGTACCGAAGGTGCTGGGCTTCATCGGTGGATCCAGTGATCGACCGGCGCCGATTTCGGAAAAGGAGGCCAATCAGATCCTGCAACGCGTTCAGGAAGGTGTGGACAAGCCACGGCCCAAGGTTCTTTTCGAGCCGGGCGAGGTGGTACGCGTCACGGACGGGCCGTTCAATGACTTCTCCGGTGTGGTCGAGCAGGTGAATTACGACAAGAGCAGGCTGCAGGTGGCCGTTCAGATATTGGGAAGGTCCACGCCGGTTGAGCTGGACTTTAGCCAGGTAGAGAAAGGGTAAGGGGGACATTCTGCTTTTTGTGCTCGATTGCGAGCGAGCACAAAAAGCAGAATGTCCCCAAGGCCAAACAACGTACGAGGAGCCTGAATAAGGCGTTTGAACTCGAGAGGAAAACACGATGGCAAAGAAAGTCGCCAGCTACATCAAGCTGCAGGTACCTGCAGGTCAGGCAAATCCGTCGCCACCGGTTGGCCCGGCCCTGGGTCAGCACGGTGTCAATATCATGGAGTTCTGCAAGGCGTTCAACGCGCAGACTCAAGGCACGGAGCCCGGCTTGCCGATTCCCGTTGTGATTACGGTCTACAGCGACCGTAGCTTCACATTTATTTCGAAGACTCCGCCTGCCGCGGTCCTGCTGCGTAAAGCGGCCGGTATCCCGAAAGGCTCCGGTACGCCGAACACAACCAAAGTTGGCAAGGTCAATCGCGCGCAGCTCGAGGAGATTGCCACGACGAAAATGCCCGACCTGACCGCGGCCGATATGGATGCCGCTGTTCGCACGGTTGCAGGCACGGCGAGGAGCATGGGCATTGAAGTGGAAGGAGTGAAGTAATGGCAGCGATCAGCAAGAGAAAGAAGGCGGCGCGCGAGAAGGTTGATTCGCATACCGCTTACGAGATCGATGCCGCGCTGGGGCTTGTGAAAGAGCTTGCGACCGCGAAATTTCCCGAGAGCATTGACGTTGCGGTCAATCTCGGCGTCGACCCGAGGAAGTCGGACCAGGTCGTTCGTGGTTCGACAGTGCTGCCGAACGGCACCGGAAAGACGGTGCGTGTGGCCGTATTCGCCCAGGGCGAGAACGCCGAGAAAGCGAGTGCCGCCGGCGCTGACATCGTTGGGTTCGAGGACCTTGCCGAAACCGTCAAAGGTGGGCAGCTCGACTTCGACGTTGCCATCGCCACGCCCGATGCGATGCGTGTCGTCGGGCAGCTCGGCCAGATTCTCGGTCCGCGTGGCCTGATGCCCAACCCCAAGGTTGGCACCGTAACGGCGGACGTCGAGACCGCCGTCAAGAATGCGAAGGCGGGGCAGGTTCGTTATCGCACGGACAAGGCCGGCATTATTCATTGTCCGATCGGACGTGTTGACTTCGAGGTCAGCGCGCTGAAGGAAAACCTTGACGTGCTGCTGGCCGACCTGAAGAAAGCAAAGCCCGCCTCGGCCAAGGGTTCGTACGTCAAGAAACTGACCGTTTCCAGCACGATGGGTCCCGGCGTATCCGTGGACAGGGCGTCTGTGAATGCCTGATTGCCGTGTTGATGAAACTGCGTCAGTTGATCGGGCTGTCGTCGGCGACTGAGTCGACGACTGGCCCACAAGAATTTGCTCAGGCGCTTCAGGCGCAGGAGCAGACAAGCCACACGGAAGTGGCGATCGTCGAAGACCGTAGGTGATCGGCCTTATAGCCGATCTTAATAGTCGCCTACGCAGATGGTGTTACCCGAGTCAGATAATTTCAGGCTTTGGTTGCCCGTCCGACAAGGGATGGATGTCCCTGAATGGGGGGTGAAGTTTTTCTTCACCCGTTTTGTGTAACCGTAAGCCAGGAGAAATGCATGGCACTGAGACTCGAAGACAAGAAGACACTTGTCAAAGAGGTGAACGCGGTTGCGGGAGACTCTGTAACAGCCGTTGCGGCTGAATACAGGGGGCTTTCTGTTGCAGAAATGACGGAGTTGCGCAAAGAAGCGCGCAGCGCCGGCGTGTACATGCGTGTGATAAAGAACACGTTGGCACGTCGTGCCGTCGTGGGCACCGAATTTGAGTGTATGCAAGACACTCTGAAGGGCCCGATTCTGCTTGCGTTTGCGAAAGAAGATCCAGGTGCTGCTGCCAGGGTTATCAAAGATTTCGCCAAGGGGCATAAGGCCCTGCAGGCGGTATCGCTGTCAGCAGGTGGGCAGCTCTTGCCGGGTTCTGATCTGAGTAAGTTGGCCGATCTGCCAACGCTGGATCAGGCGCGCGGGATGCTGCTGGGCGTGATGCTGGCGCCGATGAACCAACTGGTACGCACGATTGCCGAACCTTCTGCGATGCTCGCACGGACACTGTCCGCGCGTTCCGAGCAGGAAGCGGCGTAACGATTAAAGATTCCCTGACTCAGGGTTTGATTTTTTAGAGGATTAAGAGAAATGGCACTTTCAAACGAAGACCTGCTCAAAGAACTGAGCGCAAAGCCCATTATGGAAGTCGTTGAGCTCGTCAAGATGCTCGAAGATGAATGGGGTGTTTCTGCTGCGGCACCTGTCGCCGTTGCTGCGGGTCCAGCCGCGGCCGATGCGGGTGAGGCGGCCGCCGAGAAGGATGAGTTCGATGTGGTGATGACCAGCTTTGGCGGCAACAAGGTTTCCGTGATCAAGGCGGTCCGTACTATCACCGGACTTGGCCTCAAGGAAGCCAAGGACACGGTCGAAGGCGCGCCCTCAACCATCAAGGAAGCGGTGGCGAAGGCCGAGGCAGAGGAAGTCAAGAAACAGCTGGAAGAGGCCGGCGCAACCGTCGAGTTGAAATAATCAGCTCACGCGTGCTGTCGCATCGTCCAAGAACAGACCTGACGGGTCACAAGTCGGGTAAGCAGCCAGTCGGTTTTCGGCTGGCTGCTTGCTCGCGTCCGTAATTTAGAATTAGGCTAACGAGGATTTCTCGAATGGCATACTCATTCACTGAGAAAAAGCGCATCCGCAAGAACTTTGGCAAACGTCCCACGATTCTGGACGTGCCGTACCTGCTGTCGATTCAGGTCGACTCGTACAACAAGTTCCTGCAGTCGGACAAGACAATTGAGAACCGCGAAGACCGCGGTCTGCATGCGGCATTTCAGTCGGTATTTCCGATTGTCAGCTATTCAGGTAACGCGGCGCTGGAGTACGTGAGCTATCGCCTGGGTACGCCGGTTTTCGACGTTAAAGAGTGCCAGATGCGTGGCCTGACTTACGCCGCTCCGATACGCGTCCTTGTGCGCCTGGTCATTTATGACAAGGATGCCAGCGGTACGCCGAAGCCCGTCAAAGACATTCGTGAGCAGGAAGTCTATCTCGGCGAAATGCCGCTGATGACCGATCATGGCACCTTCGTCATTAATGGCACCGAACGCGTCATTGTATCGCAGCTGCACCGTTCGCCTGGCGTGTTCTTCGATCATGACAAGGGCAAGACGCACAGCTCGGGCAAGCTATTGTTCTCGGCGCGCGTTATCCCTTACCGGGGCTCGTGGCTGGACTTCGAGTTTGATCCGAAAGATGCGGTCTTTGCGCGCATCGATCGCCGCCGCAAGCTGCCGGTGACGATCATTCTGCGTGCGCTCGGCATGAACAACGAGGAAATGCTGGATCTGTTCTTCGAGAACAATGATTTCTATCTCTCCGACAAAGAAATCAAGATGGGGCTCGTTCCTGATCGCCTGCGCGGCGAAACGGCCGCGTTCGACATCAAGTTGGGCCGTAAGCTTATCGTTGAAGAGGGCCGCCGGATCACGGCCAAGCATGTGCGTGACATGGAAAAATCGACGGTTGACAAACTGACGGTGCCCAACGAATACCTGGAAGGCAAGATTCTGGCGCACGATATCGTCGATACGGAAACCGGCGAACTCCTGGCCGCGGCGAACGCCGAACTCACGGCCGAGCTTATCGAACAGCTCATTGGCGCGGGTATCGAGCATATTCGCACGCTGTACGTGAACGACCTGGATCGCGGACCATTTATCTCCAATACTCTGAATATCGATCCGTCGACGACGCGCCTCGAGGCGCTGGTCGAAATTTACCGCATGATGCGCCCGGGTGAGCCGCCGACAAAAGAAGCTGCTGAAAACCTGTTTCAGAACCTCTTCTTCAACCCGGATCGCTACGATCTCTCTGCCGTTGGCCGGATGAAGTTCAATCGTCGCGTGGGTCGGGATAGCTCGGAAGGCGAGGGCGTACTCGATAAGGACGATATCCTCGACGTACTGGGGACGCTGATCAACATACGCAACGGATTTGGAACGGTTGACGATATCGACCACCTCGGCAACCGGCGCGTTCGCAGCGTTGGAGAAATGGCGGAAAACGCGTTCCGCGTTGGACTGGTCCGCGTCGAGCGTGCCGTCAAGGAGCGCCTGACACAGGCCGAGGCAGATGGCCTGATGCCCCAGGAAATGATCAACGCGAAGCCGGTCGCTGCGGCCGTCAAGGAATTCTTCGGCTCGAGCCAGCTGTCGCAGTTCATGGATCAGAACAACCCGCTCTCGGAAGTGACTCATAAACGCCGCGTATCAGCGCTCGGCCCGGGCGGGCTGACGCGCGAGCGTGCCGGCTTCGAGGTTCGCGACGTTCATCCGACCCACTATGGTCGCGTATGCCCGATCGAGACGCCGGAAGGCCCGAACATCGGCCTGATCAATTCCCTGGCCGTGTACGCCCGCACGAATGCCTATGGCTTTCTGGAAACGCCGTATCGCAAGGTGAAAAACGGCAAGGTTACGACCGAAATCGATTACCTGTCCGCGATCGAAGAGAGCCAGTTTATTATCGCCCAGGCGAACTCGGAGCTGGATAAGAACGGCCGTTTTGCCGAGGAGCTGGTCGCCGTTCGCCACAAGAACGAGTTCACGCTGGCAAGCCCGGAGGACGTTAACTACATGGACGTCAGCCCGCGCCAGATCGTATCGGTGGCTGCCGCGCTGATTCCGTTCCTCGAGCATGACGATGCCAACCGTGCGCTGATGGGTTCGAACATGCAGCGCCAGGCCGTGCCGACACTGCGGGCTGAGGCGCCGCTGGTCGGTACCGGGATCGAGCGTGCCGTTGCAATCGACTCCGGCGTTACCGTCGTTGCCCGTCGCGGCGGATCCGTCGATTCGGTGGACGCATCGCGTATCGTCGTTCGGGTGAATGACGACGAAACGACCGCGGCCGAGCCGGGTGTCGATATTTATAACCTGACCAAATACACGCGTTCAAATCAGAACACCTGCATCAATCAGCGCCCGCTCGTCAAGAGTGGCGATACGATCGCCGCGGGCGACGTGCTTGCTGACGGACCCTCGACGGACATGGGCGAACTTGCATTGGGGCAAAACCTGCTGGTCGCGTTCATGCCCTGGAACGGCTACAACTTCGAGGACTCGATCCTTATATCGGAACGTGTTGCCAAAGAAGATCGCTTCACAACCATTCATATCGAAGAGTTGCAGTGTGTGGCGCGTGATACCAAGCTCGGTCCTGAAGATATTACGTCTGATATTCCCAACGTGGGCGATTCGGCACTTGCCAAGCTCGACGAGTCCGGCATCGCTTTCATCGGTGCGGAAGTAAAGGCGGGGGACATCCTGGTCGGCAAGGTAACGCCGAAAGGCGAGACTCAGCTCACGCCCGAGGAAAAACTTCTGCGTGCGATCTTCGGCGAGAAAGCGTCGGATGTTAAAGATACGTCGCTACGAGTGCCGCCGGGCATGGATGGCACGGTAATCGATGTGCGCGTATTCACTCGCGACGGCGTGGAGAAAGACCTGCGTGCGCTGTCCATCGAAAGGGCAGAGCTCGAAAGTGTACGCAAGGATCTGGATGACACCCTGCGTATTCTCGAGGAGGACATCTACGAGCGCGTCGAGCGCATGCTAACGGGTAAGGTCGCTCAGGGCGGTCCGAACAAGTTGCAGTCCGGCAGTAAGATCGTGAAGGCGTATCTTGAGGAACTGCCGCGTGAGCAATGGTTTGAGATCCGTCTCAAGAACGACGATGCGAATGAGCAGCTGCAGAATTCGTTCGAGCGCCTGAAAGCGCAGCGTGACGAGTTCGATCGCCGTTACGAAGAGAAGAAGACCAAGATTACTGCCGGTGATGACCTGGCGCCGGGCGTGCTGAAGATGGTCAAGGTCTACCTTGCCGTTAAGCGCCGCATCCAGCCGGGCGACAAGATGGCTGGTCGCCATGGTAACAAGGGCGTCATCTCAACCATCGTTCCGGTCGAGGACATGCCGTACCTGGCGGATGGTAACCCGGTTGATATCGTGCTCAATCCGCTCGGCGTGCCGTCGCGAATGAACGTCGGCCAGGTGCTGGAGACCCATCTGGGATGGGCGGCAAAGGGTGTCGGCAAGAAGATCGACGAGATGCTCAAAGCGCAGGAGTCGATCGTCAAGCTACGACAGTTCCTGGAGGCCGTCTATAACAAGACCGGCGGTAAAGTCGAAGAGATCAAGACGCTGAGCGATGCCGAGGTCGTCGAGCTGGCGGGTAACCTGACGAACGGCGTACCAACCGCAACCCCGGTTTTCGACGGTGCGACAGAAATCGAAATCAAGGGACTGCTCGATCTCGCCGGCCTCGAACAATCCGGTCAGTCGACGTTGTACGACGGTCGAACGGGCGATAAGTTCGACCGTGATGTCACCGTCGGCTATATGTACATGTTAAAGCTCAATCACCTGGTTGACGACAAGATGCACGCGCGCTCGACGGGGCCATATAGCCTCGTAACGCAGCAACCGCTGGGCGGTAAGGCGCAGTTCGGCGGCCAGCGCTTCGGCGAGATGGAGGTGTGGGCCCTCGAGGCGTATGGCGCTGCCTATACGCTGCAGGAAATGCTGACGGTCAAGTCGGATGACGTGCAGGGCCGTACGAAGATGTACAAGAACATCGTGGATGGCGAGCATTACATGGATGCCGGAATGCCGGAATCGTTCAATGTGTTGGTCAAGGAGATTCGCTCTCTGGGCATCAACATTGAGCTGGAGACAGACTAATGAAAGATCTGCTGAAGCTTTTCAAGTACCAGAACCCGGTTGACGACTTCGATGCCATTCGAATCGGCCTGGCGTCGCCCGACATGGTGCGCTCCTGGTCATTCGGCGAGGTAAAGAAGCCCGAGACCATCAACTACCGCACGTTCAAGCCCGAGCGTGACGGCCTTTTCTGCGCCAAGATATTCGGACCGATCAAGGACTACGAATGTCTGTGTGGCAAGTACAAGCGCCTCAAGCATCGCGGTGTCGTCTGTGAAAAGTGTGGCGTCGAGGTTACCCAGACCAAGGTGCGTCGCGAGCGCATGGCGCATATCGAGTTGGCGAGCCCCACCGCGCATATCTGGTTCCTGAAGTCATTGCCCTCACGCATCGGGCTGATGCTGGACATGACGCTTCGGGAGATTGAGCGTGTGCTGTATTTCGAAGCGTTCGTCGTTGTCGAGCCCGGGATGACGGACCTCGAGCGTGGACAGCTCATGACGGATGACATGTACCTCGATGCGCTCGAGCAGTACGGCGACGAGTTCGATGCCCGAATGGGTGCGGAAGCGGTTCGTGAAATGCTTATGACGATCGACCTGCAGCGAGAAATCCTGAAGGTCCGCGAGGACATGAGTGCAACGCGATCGGAGACGAAGATCAAGCGTTTATCCAAGCGCCTGAAGCTCATCGAATCGTTCGTTGAGTCCGGCAACAAGCCGGAGTGGATGGTGCTGACGGTACTGCCCGTCTTGCCGCCCGACCTGCGTCCGCTGGTACCGCTGGACGGCGGTCGTTTTGCGACGTCGGACCTGAATGATCTGTACCGCCGCGTGATCAATCGAAACAATCGCCTGCGGCGCCTCCTGGAACTCAACGCTCCGGACATTATCGTGCGTAACGAGAAGCGCATGCTGCAGGAGTCGGTCGACGCGCTGCTCGACAATGGTCGTCGTGGTCGCGCCATCACCGGCACCAACAAGCGCCCATTGAAGTCGCTCGCCGACATGATCAAGGGCAAGCAGGGCCGTTTCCGCCAAAACCTGCTGGGCAAGCGCGTCGACTACTCGGGCCGTTCGGTCATTGTCGTGGGCCCGACATTGAAGCTGCACCAGTGCGGCTTGCCAAAGAAGATGGCGCTGGAACTCTTCAAGCCTTTTATCTTCTCCAAGCTTCAGCTGCGCGGAGAGGCAACCACGATCAAGGCCGCCAAGCGCCTCGTTGAGCGCGAGGGATCGGAAGTCTGGGATATCCTCGAGGAGGTTATTCGCGAGCACCCGGTCATGTTGAATCGTGCGCCGACACTGCACAGGCTGGGCATCCAGGCATTTGAGCCGGTGCTGATCGAGGGTAAGGCGATTCAGCTACACCCGCTTGTCTGCACCGCATTCAACGCTGACTTCGACGGTGACCAGATGGCCGTTCACGTGCCGTTGTCCATCGAAGCGCAGCTCGAAGCGCGCGCACTGATGATGTCTTCGAACAACATCCTGTCACCCGCGAACGGCGAACCGATTATCGTGCCGTCGCAGGACGTGGTGCTTGGTCTGTACTGGATGACCCGCACCCGTATCAACGCCAAGGGCGAAGGCATGCTGTTCGCGAGTCTCGACGAAGCTCGACGAGCATATGAAACCGGCGTGGCTGAGCTGCAGGCGCAGGTCAAGATTCGTGTGACCGTTCACGAGCGTGACGACAGCGAAGAGGTCAATGAGATCACGAAGATCGTCGACACGACGATCGGACGTGCATTGCTGTCGGAAATCATGCCCGATGGACTGGAGTTCGAGCGCATCAACCAGGCGATGACCAAGAAAGCGATATCGAATGTGATAAACGCCTGTTACCGCCAGCTCGGTCTGAAGAGGACCGTCGTCTTCGCGGATCGCCTGATGTACACGGGCTTCCGGTTTGCAACAACGGCCGGAATCTCTATCGGCGTCAACGACATGGTTGTGCCCGAGAACAAGGAAGAGATCCTGGCGGTCGCGGAAACCGAAGTCAAAGAGATCCAGGACCAGTATGGCTCCGGCCTGGTCACCGACGGCGAGCGCTACAACAAGGTTGTCGACATCTGGTCGCGCACCAACGATCAGGTCGCCAAGGCGATGATGGACAAGTTGGGGACCGAACCGACCAAGGATGCCGCCGGTAAGAAGGTCGATCAGGAATCATTCAATTCGATCTACATGATGGCGGACTCCGGCGCCCGTGGTTCTGCCGCACAGATTCGGCAGCTTGCCGGTATGCGTGGTCTGATGGCCAAGCCGGACGGCTCGATTATCGAGACACCGATCACGGCGAACTTCCGTGAAGGTCTCGACGTGCTGCAGTACTTCATCTCGACGCACGGCGCGCGCAAAGGCCTCGCCGATACCGCGTTAAAGACGGCTAACTCCGGTTACCTGACCCGTCGTCTGGTGGACGTTGCCCAGGACCTGGTCGTCACCGAGGTGGATTGTGAGACCCGCAATGGTGTGGCGATGGCACCGCTTGTCGAAGGTGGCGACATCGTCGAACCGCTTACCGAGCGTGTTCTCGGCCGCGTATTGGCTGAGCCGGTGATGATAACCGGTACTGACAAAGTCGCGTTCGATGCCGGCACGATGCTCGACGAAGCGGCCGTAGCCCGACTCGAAGAGCTGCAGATCGATCACGTTCTGGTGCGCTCGCCGATTACCTGCGAGGTTCGCTACGGCGTTTGCTCGCAGTGCTACGGACGAGATCTGGCGCGTGGCGACCGCATCAATATCGGCGAAGCGGTCGGCGTCATCGCGGCGCAGTCGATCGGCGAACCGGGCACGCAGCTCACGATGCGCACGTTCCACATTGGTGGCGCGGCATCCCGTTCCGCTGCGATCAACAACATTGAAATCAGATCAAAGGGTATTGCCAAGCTCGTCAACATCAAGACGGTTGCTCATCACAAGGGTTATCTCGTCGCCGTTTCCCGTTCAGGTGAGATATCGATCGCCAATGAAATGGGCCGCGAGCGTGAGCGTTACAAGGTTCCCTATGGCGCGACCATTACGATTCAGGACGGTGCCGAAGTTCAGCAGGGACAGGTCGTCGCCACCTGGGACCCGCACACCCATCCGGTTGTCACGGAAGTGGAGGGCAAGATCAAGTTCGAGGACTTCATCGACGGCATCACCGTGGCTGAGCAGATTGACGAATTCACGGGACTGACCAGCATCGTTGTACTCGATCCGAAGAGCCGCGGCGGCGCCGGTAAAGACCTTCGCCCGGTTGCAAAACTGGTGGACGATGAGGGCAACGACGTTTGCTTCGCAAATACTGACATCCCGGCCGTTTACGCGCTGCCGGTCGGTGCAATTATTTCGATGGCGGATGGCGCTCGCGTATCGGTGGGTGACGTCATAGCACGAATCCCGCAGGCTTCCTCGAAGACTCGCGACATCACCGGTGGTCTGCCGCGTGTCGCGGACCTGTTCGAGGCGCGTAAGCCGAAAGACCCGGCGATTATGGCTGAGCACACCGGCACCGTCAGCTTCGGTAAGGAGACCAAGGGCAAACGCCGACTCGTCATCACGGAGGAAAACGGCGAGAGCCACGAGGAACTGATTCCGAAGTGGCGTCACCTGAATGTGTTCGAGGGTGAGCAGGTCGTCCGCGGCGAGACCATCGCCGATGGCGAACCGAACCCGCATGACATCCTGCGGCTGCAGGGCGTCGAGAGCCTTGCCGACTACCTGGTTCGCGAGATACAGGATGTTTACCGCTTGCAGGGCGTGAAGATCAATGACAAACACATCGAGGTCATCATTCGACAGATGCTTCGGAAAGTCATTATCGTATCGCCAGGCGACAGTAACTTCCTGCGCGGCGAGCAGGTGGACAAGGCGCGATTCCTTGAAGAAGTGGAGCAGCTCGTTGCTCAAGCCAAGGAGCCGTTGACCAGCGAGCCGGTGCTGCTAGGCATCACGAAAGCATCGCTCGCCACCGAGTCCTTTATCTCGGCGGCGTCGTTCCAGGAAACCACGCGCGTTCTCACCGAAGCGTCCGTGCGCGGTCTTCGCGACGAACTGCGCGGTCTGAAGGAGAACGTGATCGTTGGGCGATTGATTCCGGCCGGAACCGGTTTTGCGCATCACGCTGAACGTCGGCGTACCCGCGAGCAGGATCTGGCTGATCAGCTGCGACAGCTTGAGGATGCGCAGCTCGCCGAACAGGCGCTGGCTGACGCACAAGACGAAGCATCGGAGGCAGCTCCTGAAGGTGAGGCACCGGAGGCAGCCGCGGACGGCGAGGCTTCGGGAGAGGTCGCCAAGGCGGCCGAATCCGAAGCACCGGCCGAGGGAGGCGAGGAAACAACGGCCGCCTAGACGACCGAGCGGACTCAGGAATGGTCTGGCAACACCATCGTTCCGGGAGGCCACCAGCTCGCCTTTAGAATCAAAGGTTTAGAGCTGTGGCTTCGCGCTCGGCGATGCTTGCTTGACACTGACTTCCGGGCATCACTAAAATGCCCGCCCTTAACCCCGGGGCTCGTTGATAGACGAGCCCCGACATACTTTAGAGCTCGCCCTCGGCGTGCCCTGACGTTTCCCGACCTCTGGACTCACGCAGTCTGGCGGTTGGGTGCGCTCGTTTTTGACGTGGCGCATAATTCGTTTAGAACCATTTTGTTAATCGGACAAGAAGAGTGAAGGCCCATGGCCACAGTGAATCAGTTAGTACGTAATCCGCGGGCGACGAAGCGCGCGAAGAGCACGGTACCGGCGCTCGAAGCCAGCCCGCAAAAGCGCGGCGTCTGCACGCGCGTCTATACGACGACGCCGAAAAAGCCGAACTCGGCCATGCGCAAAGTGGCTCGCGTGCGACTGACCAACGGCTTCGAGGTGACGAGCTATATTGGTGGCGAAGGCCACAACCTGCAGGAGCACAGCGTTGTGCTGATTCGCGGAGGTCGAGTAAAGGATCTGCCCGGTGTGCGCTATCACACCGTTCGCGGCACGCTTGATTGTGCCGGCGTTTCCGACCGCCGCAAGGGCCGTTCAAAATACGGCGCCAAGCGTCCGAAATCTTAACAACCATCGATTCCGCCAAGCCGCGGTAATGAAAGAGACGACACATGTCCAGAAGAACACAGGCCCCTAAACGAACGATCCTGCCCGACCCGAAGTACGGCAGCGATCTGCTCGCGAAATTCATGAACATGATAATGAATGACGGTAAGAAATCGGTCGCCGAACGTATCATCTATGGGGCGCTGGATCGCATCTCGGAGCGCGAGACACAGTCGGGCGAAAAGGCGCTCGAATTACTCGAAACCGCACTCGAGAATGTGAAGCCTGTGGTCGAAGTCAAGTCACGTCGAGTTGGTGGTGCAACCTATCAAGTGCCGGTCGAGGTTCGTCCAGCACGACGCCAGACATTGGCAATGCGATGGGTCATCGACGCGGCCAGGAGGCGCAGCGAGAAGTCGATGGCGCACCGCCTCGCACACGAACTGCTTGATGCCGCTGAGAACCGCGGCACCGCGGTGAAGAAAAAAGAAGACACGCATCGCATGGCGGAAGCGAACAAGGCGTTTTCGCACTACCGCTGGTAGAAGGCTTTGTCGTGGCCCGTACAACCCCCATCGAGCGTTACCGCAATATTGGCATTATGGCCCATATTGATGCGGGCAAGACCACCACGACGGAACGCGTCCTTTTCTACACCGGCGTCTCTCACAAGATAGGCGAGGTCCACGACGGCGCGGCGGTCATGGACTGGATGGAACAAGAACAGGAGCGTGGCATTACGATTACGTCTGCCGCGACGACGTGCTTTTGGGCCGGCATGGACAAGCAGTTCGACGAGCACCGCATAAATATTATCGACACGCCGGGGCACGTCGACTTTACGATTGAAGTCGAACGCAGCCTCCGTGTGCTCGACGGCGCAATCACCGTCTTGTGTTCCGTCGGCGGCGTCGAGCCGCAGACCGAGACGGTCTGGCGTCAGGGTAACAAGTACAGTGTGCCGCGGATGATTTTCGTCAACAAGATGGATCGTGCGGGCGCTGACTTCTTGAGGGTGGTTAATCAGGTCCGAGAACGACTGGGCGCGAACCCGGTTCCGATCCAGCTGCCGATCGGCGCGGAGGAAAACTTCGAGGGCGTCATCGACCTCATTCGCATGACGGCGATCTACTGGGATGAAAGCAATATGGGCACGACCTATGAGGCGCGTGATATCCCGGAAGAGCTGCTCGCCGACGCCAAGATCTGGCGCGAGAAGATGGTCGAGGCCGCCGCCGACGGCAGTGAGGAGCTCCTCGACAAGTTTCTTGAGACCGGCGAACTATCGGATGACGAGATTCGTCAGGGGCTGCGACAGTTAACGCTTTCTGGCGCCATCGTTGTGGCGATGTGCGGATCCGCGTTCAAGAACAAGGGCGTCCAGGCGGTGCTCGACGCCGTAGTCGACTACATGCCGTCGCCGGTGGATGTGCCAGCGATCGTCGGCCATCTCGATGATGACACGGAGGCCGAGCGTCACGCCGACGACAGCGAGCCGTTTTCAGCCCTGGCCTTCAAGATTGCGACAGATCCGTTTGTCGGCAACCTGACTTTCTTTCGCGTTTACTCCGGCGTATTGAACTCGGGAGACACAATCTTCAACCCGGTGAAGGGCAAGAAAGAGCGTATCGGGCGAATCCTGCAAATGCATTCGAACGACAGGAAGGAAATCAAGGAGGTTGGCGCGGGTGATATCGCTGCCGCCGTGGGTTTGAAGGACGTTACAACGGGCGACACGCTGTGCGATCTAAAAAGTCGTATCATGCTCGAGCGCATGGAGTTTCCAGAGCCTGTCATCTCGGTCGCGGTTGAGCCGAAAACGAAAGTCGACCAGGACAAGATGGGCCTCGCATTGCAGAAGCTCGCAAAAGAAGATCCGTCGTTTCGAGTACATACGGACGAAGAGTCCGGCCAGACAATCATTTCCGGCATGGGCGAGCTCCATCTGGACATCATCGTCGACCGCATGAAGCGCGAATTCAAGGTAGACGCGAATGTCGGCAAGCCCCAGGTTGCCTACCGGGAAACGATACGTCGTGCCGTCAAGCAGGAAGGAAAATTTGTTCGCCAATCCGGTGGTCGCGGTCAGTATGGTCACGTCTTTATTGAGATTGAGCCGCTTCCGGCTGGCAGCGGGTACGAATTTGTAAATGCGATAGTTGGCGGCGTGGTGCCACGAGAGTATATTCCGGCAGTCGATCGGGGTGTTCAGGAGCAAATGGAAAACGGCGTGATCGGCGGCTATCCTGTGGTTGATTGCCGCGTCACCTTGTACGACGGTTCGTATCACGATGTTGATTCCAGTGAGATGGCTTTCAAGATCGCAGGCAGCATGGGATTCCGCGAGGGCGCATTGAAAGGAGACCCGGTGCTGCTCGAGCCGATTATGCAGGTTGAGGTGGTGACACCGGAGGATTACATGGGAGACGTGATGGGCGATCTGAATCGTCGTCGCGGGCTGCCACAGGGCATGGACGATACGCCTTCGGGCAAGACGATTCGTGCCGAGGTGCCGTTGGCAGAGATGTTCGGCTATTCAACGGATCTTCGCTCGATGAGCCAGGGCCGTGCCGTGTATTCCATGGAGTTCAAGAAGTATGCAGAGGTGCCGCAGAACGTAGCGGATCTGGTCATGAGAAAGGCATCGTAGGAGCGGTTTTGACGGTCAGGATGACCTAATGTCGCGCAGCACACGGATGTGCGAGAGTGACGAGCCGCGAAAACACAACACTCGGGAATAGGACAATGTCCAAAGAAAAATTTGAGAGAACAAAACCTCACGTAAACGTAGGCACGATTGGTCACGTTGACCATGGCAAGAC
>CAMYMR010000049.1:15978-16868 GCA_947259285.1 uncultured Woeseiaceae bacterium
GAGAGTGATAACCGTCACTACGCGCACGTGGACTGTCCGGGGCATGCGGACTACGTGAAGAACATGATCACGGGCGCGGCGCAGATGGACGGTGCGATCCTGGTGGTGAGTGCGGCGGACGGCCCGATGCCACAGACGCGCGAGCACATCCTGCTGGCACGCCAGGTTGGCGTTCCGTACATCGTGGTGTACATGAACAAGGCGGACCAGGTGGACGACGAGGAGCTTCTCGAGCTGGTCGAGATGGAGGTCCGCGATCTGTTGTCGATGTACGAGTTTCCGGGCGATGACACGCCGATCGTGACGGGTTCGGCGCTGAAGGCGTTCGAAGGCGACACCTCGGACATTGGTATTCCGTCGATCCACAAGCTGATCGACGAGATGGACAGCTACATCCCGCAGCCGGAGCGAGCCATTGACGGTGATTTCCTGATGCCGGTGGAGGACGTGTTCTCGATCTCCGGTCGAGGCACGGTGGTGACCGGTCGTATCGAGCGCGGCGTGGTGAACGTGGGCGACGAGATCGAGATCGTTGGCATCAAGGACACGGCGAAGACGACCTGCACGGGTGTGGAGATGTTCAGGAAGTTGCTGGATCAGGGCATGGCCGGCGACAACGTGGGCGTGCTGCTGCGTGGTACCAAGCGTGAAGAGGTTGAGCGTGGTCAGGTGCTGGCGAAGCCGGGTTCGATCACGCCGCACACCAAGTTTGAGGCGGAGGTTTACATTCTGACCAAGGACGAGGGTGGCCGACACACGCCGTTTTTCAAGGGTTATCGACCGCAGTTTTACTTCCGGACCACGGACGTGACGGGTGCGGTGGAGCTGCCGGAGGGCACCGAGATGGTGATGCCGGGCGATAACGTGCAGATGGTGGTGGACCTGATAGC
>CAMYMR010000050.1 GCA_947259285.1 uncultured Woeseiaceae bacterium
CGGGCGATAACAGGGATGCAGCCAGAACCAGACCTGGCAGTGTTTTTTCATAACGTGTCATAGCTATCTCCTTATAGCGTTCTGGACGCCAATGGCGTCGATGCCACGTTATTAAGCCGCAGCGAAGCTGAAGCTACGCTGAAAATTGGCTTTGCCTCTGTCGCCGCGTGCAAGATGATAGTATCCGGCCGCTATGACGTTACCCCGACTACGAACTGTTTTGCTCACACCGCTTGTACTGTTTGCGGTGATGTATGTTGCGCTCGCTGTAAAGCACGCAATGGATGGCAGTGCGATTGCAGGGATAGACGGGCCGTTGGCCAATTACGAAACCATCGCGATATTCGGCGCAAGCGGCACGGCGGGCGACGGCATACTGAAAGCCGCGCTGGCCGATTCCGATATCAGCAAGATCCATGTCATTACGCGGCGGGCAACGCCGCGAATCGAAGAGGGGGTCGCTTCGGGCAAGGTGCAGATGACTACGCACATGGACTATCTCGATTACTCGGCCATACGCGAACAAGTTGCCGAGGCTGATGCGGTCTACTGGGCAATCGGGACGAGCTCAGTCGGTGTCGATGAAAAGACCTATGGAATGATCCACGTGGATTTTCCAATTCGGTTCGTTGCGGAGTGGACGAGCATTAGTGATAAACCTGACATCACGTTTCACTACATTAGTTCCAGCGACATTTCAGCCGACTCGCGCATGATGTGGGCGCGCGAAAAGGTTCGCGCCGAAACCTCGCTGTTCGAATTCGCCAGTGGCAACGATCTTCGAGTGATTGCTTACCGGCCCGACTATATCGGCCCGACCGCGGAAGAAGCGCACCTCGGGCAGAATCTTCTGTACTGGTTTTTCGCGCCGGTGAATTCGGCGGTCAGGGCGAAGCAGATCGGCCAGGCGATGATCGAAGTGACGGCACGTGGTTCGCAATTCAAGAATGGCGACATTCTCACGACTGGAAAGATCATTCGCTACAGCGACGCTTATGAACGCCGGACATCGGCACTACAGCCTTAGGGGCAGCTACGATGATATTGAGTGGCTTTCATCCAGCTCGAACACGAGATTGGCCTGTTCCGGAAGCGTCGCCAGGTTTGCCCGGGTAAGGCGCTCGTAGAATTGCAGGAACCTCGTGATCTGATCCTCATTCATGAGCCCTGACGAACCCTCAGGGGATACGGCAGCGAGTTTTTCTTCCTGTTCTACTCGCCAGCGGAGAATCGCATCGAAACTGGGGGCACGCATGAAGACCAGAAAATCGAGTTGCTCGAATATCGGCTCGTAGTTTGCTTTGAGCTGATCGTTCACATAGCTGCGCCAGGCGCCGTCCGAGTCTTCATGCTCTTCAAGCGCGTTGACGGGCAGCTCCAGTTCGGCATCGGTCTGCGCTTTTGTTCCGACACACCACCCTTCGAGAATAACAAGATCAGTCGGTCCCTCGACGATCGGCCAGCGCGACTCATTGGCGCGGTCGTCGGTCGATTTGTCAAACCGGGGCAAAGTAATACGTTCGCCTCGGCGCAGGTTCCGTAGCTGGTCCAAACAGTCGCAGAGCATATTCGTGTCATGCGTACCGGGCGGACCACGTGTCAACAGCAGCGGGTGCACGACGTGAGCGAGCGACTGTCGCTCCTTGAACGTCAGATAGAAATCATCAATGGACAGAACAGCAACACGCCAATCGAACATCGACTCCGCTGCCAGGCGAAGAAAATCGGCGAGCGTGGATTTTCCGGTACCCTGTGCGCCGTTGATGCCGAGTACCAGTTGATGTTTGTCGCCGCGAATTTCCGGCAAGCGGCGAGCGAGCGGTGAGTAATGTTGTTCAGCGACGCGCCGAAACTCTACCGGAAGCCGATGCTTCGACAGGAAGCCGGATAACTCGGTTTCCGAAAGTTTAAGGTTGTTTCGCGTCACGTATGCAGTCGCTGCGGTGAATTGGATTGTGCGGTCATGCTGGCCCCTGATAGCATGTTGAATACACAGCGGCAAATATTTGTCAGAAAGATTTAAGGTATTCCAGTTTGGAAAAGGGCTCTGAAAACAAGGTAATCGCCCTTCCCAGAGTCGATGTAGCGTCGGACCCGGTCTCCTCCAAGTACTTTCGGCACGATACCTTCGAACCGAATACTGAAGTCGAGCGTGCGATCCTGGGGCTGGTGTTGCGGCGCGGGCCGATAACTCAGTTGGCCATCGCGAACGAAGTTGATCGGTCGCAGCAGACCGTGTCCCGCCTTATTGCCCGTCTGATCGACCGTGGAGCGCTGCGGCAGGGCGAGCGTATTTCGAGTGGTAAGCGCGGCCAACTGAGCACCTCTATCGAGATCGTTCCCGAGTTTGCTTACTCTTTCGGTGTCGCTATTTTTCTTGATGCGCTGGCGGTTACGGTAATGGATTTCTCCGGCGCGGTAATCGATCATCGTTTGACGACAATGACGTTGATGACGCACGACGACGTCGTCGATGAACTCAGAGCAATGATCAAGGAGCTGACGCAGCAGTGGATCAAGGATGAGTCTCGCGTGTTCGGCGTCGGAGTTGGTATACCCGGAACGTTCATGCGAGGGATACGTCGGCAGGTCAACACCCCGATTATTCTGAGTGAGTGGGCGAACATGGACATAGAGGCCGTGCTGGAGGACGATCTTGGCCTGCCTGTCTGGATCGAGAACGACGGTAACGCCGCGGCAATCGGTGAAAGTCTCGTCGGAGTGGGGCGCTGGGCCAAGGACTTCGTTTATCTCTATGTAGCGGCGGGCCTCGGTGGCGGTGTCATCCTGAACGGGGAAATCGTACGCGGGCAGTATGGCAATGCGGGAGAAATAGCCGAGTTATTGCCGCCCGCCGTTTATCCACACCCGAATCTCGAACTGTTGCGCAAGCTGGTTCGAAAGCACGGCCAGGATGTCGATACGGTGTCGGAGCTTGTCGAGAAATTCGACATCAACTGGCCGGGTGTCGAAGAGTGGATCGCCAGGGTGCGAGATTCACTCTCGCTGATTGTGTCTGCTGCCGCAGCGATACTGGATCCACAATTGATCGTCATCGGCGGGCGTATACCCAAGAGCCTGGCCGAGAAGGTCATTCCGCACATCGAAATATATGACCAACGGCGGCGCTCGGATTCACGGCCGTTGCCCCAGACGGTCGTTGCGGAGGCAGGGGGTGATTCGGCGGCGATCGGCGCAGCTGCGCTGACATTGCACAGTTATTTCTTCAGCTAGCCCTGCGATTCACCGAAACGGGGCCACCAGAATCATATCCTATTGATTTATAGGGGTAATATTCGACTAATCATCCGAGATTACCGTATATTCGCACGCCCTAATATTACCGCGCCGGGTATATAGATGTCGTAAATAGCTAAAAATACCTATGTAATTCACTTGCGATGGGTGTATTGTGTCCCAGTCGTTTCGGCGCCGATACAGGGCGTCGGCGACCGAAAAACTACGACTCGCTGAGAAGTCGACCGCGAGTCGCCAGCCACGTTGTAATGGGGGAACATCATGCAACTTCGTAAACCAGCACTACTGTTAACTACCGTAGCGGCGTTTCTTGCCGTGCCTTCCATCGGTGTCGCGCAACAGGCGGACGCCGACGAAGTAATCGAGGAAATCGTCGTCACCGGTACCGGTGTCGAGCGAACAGAGTTCGAGACGCCGCAGTCCGTGACGCAGTATTCTGAGGAAGATGTCCGTCTGTTTACTTCCTCGAGTCAGGCCGATCTGTTAACGCAGCTACCGGGCGTTAGCGCTGAAGGCGGTGGCGGTGAAGTCGCAACCAACGTCTTTCATCGAGCACTGCCGTCAGGCGGCCAGTTCTCTTTCACACCGCTTCTGTATGACGGTATTCCGACGTTTACGACGTTTGGCCTGAACTCATCGGCGTTCGACGTCTTCTACCGCAATGATCTCGGAATCGAGAGGGCTGAGTTCGTGAGCGGCGGTGTATCCAACCTGTTTGGGCCGGGCTCTGTTGCTGGCATCGTCAACTACATCAGCAAGACGGGTGGTCCCGAAAATGAGGGAACTATTCAGGTCGAAGCCGCCGAAGAAGGCCGTTTCAGAGGCGACTACTTCTTCAGCGGGCCGTTGGGCGACGACGACTCGGATACGTTTTATGCCGTGTCAGGCTATTACCGTTTCGATGAGGGCCCGCTGCAGTCCGGATTGGATACACAGGGTTTTCAGCTGCGCGGTAACCTGAAGCGCGAGTTTAGCGATGGAAGCGGCTCGATCACCTTGTACGGTCAGGCAATCGATGACAGCGTTCAGTTCTTCCTGCCCCTTCCCCTTGATGGTGTTTCACGCGAACGTGTAGCCGGCAACGACGGCAAAGAGGTATTCACGATGAATACCGCGGAGGCCATCGGATTGTCGTATGACACACCTGATGGTCGCTTCAATACGCCCATTGCGGATGGTGTTCTGACCAAGGGAACGTCAATTGCTGCAGTGCTGGATAAGGATCTGACCAGCGACTGGACCTTGAATGCGAAGCTGCGGTACGCGCAGTACGATCATCAGTTCAACCTGTTCCTCGACGGTGATGGCATCGGACCGAATACGCCTGAGACCCAGGCCGAGTATCTGGCGAATGCGGCCCGCAATATCGACCCACTCGCCGCGGCTACTGCTCAGTTCACGTACGTCGAAACAGGCCAGACGCTCGCGGCCGGTGACTTGTTGTTCCCGAACCGCACGCTGGATCGCTGGCGAGATGCAAAAGACTTCTCCGCCGAGCTCAGCGTCGGCAGAAACCTGACGGTAGGCGATTCGGAGCACACCATCACCATCGGCGGTTTCTTCGCAAACTCGCAGGCGGATGACCTTAACTACATCACGACGTACCTCGGCGATTTCCGTAATGCACCGAAACTTGTTGACGTCACGCTGACCGGTTTCGAGGAAGACGCAGCGGGAGCCCTCGTTGCTTCGGCTGATCCCAACGCGGTTTTCGCATTGACTCAGAACGGCCTGGCGAAAGCGAACGGTCTCGTCGGCAATCGTGATCGTAGCGCGCGACGCACGGCATTCTATGTCGCCGACCAGATTGAAAGGGACAAATGGTCATACGACGTCGGCTTGCGGGTCGAAAGGCTCGATGGCGACGTCAAGCAGTTCAATACGGCTACTTTCACGATGGGTACGGACCCGTTGTTGAGCGATAACATCGAACAGGTAGGCTTCACAGACGGGTCTGTGACAGCCGGCACCGTCAGCACGACGGAGTGGGCGATATCGGCCGGCGCGTTGTACCGTTTGAACGACACGGTCAACCTGTTTGCAAACGCATCGCGCGGCTACTTCTTCCCGCAGATTCGAAGCGTGCCGTTTAGCCAGGTAGCGGGCCAGGAGGGCGAGCTTGCCTCCTATGAGGGCGAGACCATTGATGCGATCGAGATCGGGGCGAAGCTGCAAACGGACAATTTCGACGGCTATCTGACAGTGTTCTACACGACACTCGACGATCGGCGAAACGTCGATTTCGAGAACGATGGTTCGGGCAACGTGGTCGAAGTAGTCAATCTGCAGTCGACCGAAGCGTTTGGAATCGAAGCAAGCGGTACCTATCACGTTAATGACTTCTGGTCGCTTCATGCCAACGTTACGTTGCGGGATTCTGAATTCACAAAATCCGAAAATGCGGATGTCCTGGGCAAGGAGCTGCGGCGACAACCGCTGGAGATGATCAATCTCGGCGTCAGGTTCAATTACAATGCGTTCGATGCAGCGCTAATGCACAACTACCATGGTGATAATTTCGCGAATGATAGTAACTCTGTGAAGTTAGACGCCTACAACCTGGTGCGCCTGGAGGCCGGTTACACGTTCGATTTCGACGACGGACAAACGCTTCGGGTCAGCGCGAACGTATTCAATCTTCTTGATGAACAGGGAATTACTGAAGGCTCACCCCGCCAGGGTAACGCCCAGTCGGGTGCGCCCGCTCAGTTCTTCGTAGGCCGCCCGATTCTCCCCCGACGGGCGATGGTTAGGGTCACGTACGACTTCTAATCACTACGGCAAGTAGTCGGGGCGCCTCTGGCGCCCCGATTTTTTCAGCCATTCACGCGCAGACGAACGGGGTGTGATCCGATGAACGCGCGCCCAAAATCGGGCGATGACCGGCAGAACCGCTACTTGCGGAAACTGTACGGTGACGCGCAGGCGCCGATCATTTCGGCGAAGATCACCGCATTGCAAGAGAAGTACGGCAACGCGGCCAAGCAGAATAGCGACGCTGCGCTACTTACAGAGAAAGATGTCCTGTTGATCACCTATGGCGATACCCTGACGCACAATACGGCGCCACCACTGAAGGTGTTTCATCGCTTCTATCGTGAGTACCTGCAGGGTATTTTCGACCTCGTACATATTCTCCCGTTTCACCCATACTCGTCCGACGACGGGTTCTCCGTAATTGATTATTTCGCCGTCCGCGATGACCTCGGGAGTTGGGACGATATTGGTGACCTGGGCAATGATTGCCGCGTGATGGCCGATGCCGTGATCAACCACACCTCGAGCCAGTCAGAATGGTTCACGAAATACCTGGATCGCGATCCGCGATTCTCTGATTTCTATATCGACTGCGATCCCGAATCCGATACTTCCTCGGTCGTTCGTCCACGCACCTCGCCACTATTAACTCGATTCCACGACTCGGGCGGGACGGCCCGCTATGTATGGACGACCTTCAGCCCGGATCAGGTGGATCTGAATTTTCGCAATCCCGACGTGCTGGTCGCCGTCATCGACGTTCTGTTCTTCCTGATAAGTAAGGGCCCTCGACTACTGCGGCTTGATGCCGTGACCTACTTATGGAAGGAACCTGGCACGTCAAGCGCCAATCTCCCGGAAACGCATGTATTGATCAAGATCATGCGACAGGCCGTATCTTCGCTATGTAGCGAGGTTGTCGTTGTGACTGAAACCAATGTGCCCCACAGGGAGAATGTCGCCTACTTTGGCGATGGTCGCGACGAAGCGCATATGGTGTATAACTTCGCGTTACCGCCGCTGATCGCGTATAGCCTTATCGCTGGTGATGGACGCCACCTGAGTGATTGGGCCAGCCATCTATCGACACCGTCGGACGAGGTGTGTTTCCTGAACTTCACGGCAAGCCATGATGGCGTCGGCGTTCGACCTGTCGAAGAAATACTGACTGACGGCGAACTGCAGACGCTGGTTGATGCAACGCTCGCATCCAAAGGGATGGTGTCCTATCGCACACTTTCCGACGGTGAAGAACGCCCTTACGAGCTGAACTGCACGTTTCTCGATTTGATTTCGAGGGAAACTGAAGATGTCGCGTCGACCGTCTCGAGATTCGTCACGTCACAGGCGATAGTGCTCGCCATGCCAGGCGTGCCTGCAATCTATATTCAATCCTTGCTTGGAACGCGCAACGACTTGCAGGGTGTTGAACGCAGCGGAAGGGCGCGGAGCATCAACCGTTCGCGGCACGACTACAGCGACGTTGTGACGGCACTGTCACGTACGGAGAGCCTCGAGGCACGCATTTTCGAACGCCTCACTCACTTGATTCGCATGAGACGCCAACAGGACGCATTTGACCCTTATGCACCATTCGAGGTTCTTGACCATGGCGACAGCATTTTTGCCATCCGGCGGGGCGATCCGATGTCAGGTGCTACTATAACGTGCATCAACAACCTGACCGATAAAGACGTGCTGCTGGAGATATCGGACGTCGTTTCGGGCCAGGAACTTCTGGGCGGCGCCAATGTTCCAGCCGGAAAACACCTTTTTCCACCTTATGCGGTGTGGTGGCTATTAGCCGATAAACAATAACTCTAACAAGGCCTATTCATGAATACATTCGACTTCATTATTGTTATTGGCTACCTGGGCATGCTTCTCGGCCTCGGGTATTTCTTTAAGGAACAGAAGTCGAAGAAAGACTATTTTCTCGGCGGTCGCGAGATGGGAGTGTTTCCACTGACGCTGTCGACGATGGCGACGCAGCTATCGGCCATCAGTTTCATTTCGGCACCTGCGTTCGTTGGGCTACGACCAGATGGAGGCATGGTCTGGTTGTCCTACGAATTTGCAGTACCCCTCGCGATGTTGTTCCTGATGGTTTACGTGCTGCCGGCCCTGTACCGTTCGGGTGTCGTCAGTATCTACGACTATCTCGAACAGCGCTTCGGTGTAGAAACCCGGCTGCTGATCAGCGTCGTGTTCCAGGTAAGCCGGGCTTTCGCCACGGGGGTCACGATCTACGCGACGGCGCTGATTCTGAACAGCGTTATGGGCATTGATTTCATGACGTCAATCGCGATCATCGGCGTCGTGACGATCATCTATTCACTTCAAGGCGGTATGAAAGCCGTCGTCTGGTCCGACACGATTCAGATGATCCTGATTTTCTTCGGCGTCATCATGGTCGGTGGATTCGCGCTCTATAATCTCGGCGGCGTTGATGCGTTTCTTGCCAACGTGGACACGACGCGCCTGACCGTGTTGCGCACGAATTCCTTCGGCTTCTCGGGCGACGAGTGGGGCCTGATGCCGATGATCTTCGGTGGCTTCGTGCTTTATGCTTCCTACTACGGCTGTGATCAGACTCAGGCACAGCGTACGTTATCAGCCAAGAGCGAATCGACCGTGCGCAAGATCCTGCTCGCGAACGGTCTCGCCCGGTTCCCGATCGTATTCCTTTACTGCACGGCCGGTCTGATACTCGGCACATTCGCGGCAGCGACTCCCGAGTTTTTGTCGCAGATCGATCCAGAGCGTCCTGATACGATGGTGCCACTCTTCATCGTGCAATACCTGCCGCACGGAATTATCGGCATTCTCGTGGTGGCGCTGCTGGCGGCCGCGATGTCGTCGCTGAGTTCCGTCGTCAATTCACTGTCGGCGGTCCTGATCGAGGATTACGTTCGCCTGACGGGCAAGGAACTGGAGAAAAGACGCTACGTATTCTGGTCGCGGGTCACCGTGTTCTTCTGGGGTATCGTAATTGTCGTTCTGTCGATTTACGCGGGCGATATCGCACCGACCGTTATCGAGGCCATCAATAAGGTCGGTTCCGTCTTTTACGGTCCGATCCTCGCGATTTTCCTGCTCGCCATTCTCTTCAACAAGGTCCACTCCCTGGGAGCAAACGTCGGTCTGCTGACCGGCGTTGGCGTTAACGTTTACCTGTGGCTAGGCGCCCCGCATATCTTCTGGCTGTGGTGGAATTTCATCGGATGCGTCGTGACGCTTTCTGTCGCACTGATCATTTCTGCAATCAGGCACGAAGAATCGACGGCACCGCCCGGCCTCGATCAGGGCGTTGGGCACTGGTATAAGGGTGAAACCACCGTGTTGGCTGGCGCCTTCATCGGCATGCTCGCGATTGGTGCGCTGACGCCCTGGATATTCGGCGGCGGGCAGTAACTACTGCCGCTAGCTCGCCAGCCAATACAGCGCGACTGCGGCAGTCCAGGTGAAGTTGTCGCCGCCGCAGCCGTCGCCCGTGTCGGCGTCGAAGTACTCCCAGAAACCTGACGTCATCACGCAGTCGCGAGCAGAGCTCCGCAAGCGTTCGGCCAGCTGCGGGTCGCCGTAATCGTCGGCGCCGCGTGCGATCATCCAGTTTATGTGCAGCCAGACCGGCCCGCGCCAATAGCGCTGCGATTCGTAGCGTGCACTGGACGGGTGTGTCGACGACAGGCCAACCTTCGTTGCCGCAAGCCATTCGCCGATGAGGTTACACATACCGGCCGCTTGATCGGTATCTGCGAGTCCGCCGAAAAGCGGTAGTACAGTGGCCGTCGTTACTTCGTCGAGCGGTTGACCTGACATCAGGTCGTGATTTAGAAAGCAATGACGCTTGCCGGACCATAATCGATTGATGGCCGTCCCGGTGCGCGCCAATTCATTTTCCAGCTCGTCGACACCGCTCTTGTAGTCCGCGTGACGACACAGCTCGAGTAAATCACTGCTGGCACGCTGCAGGATCGACACAATGCTGACGTCGATGACTTTGTACGGGCAGTGTTCGTAAATGTACTGGCTGTCAAAGCCGTGGCGCTTGTAAAAGTCGACGAGGTAAAGGTAGCGATCGTATTGCGGCTTATGTGGCCGCTGATCAGCATCGACATGACCAAGATCACGGCGCTGATAGGTCCAGTCGACCTCCGGTACGGCGTCAAGCGGGTCGTCCCAGGCAGGGCTGTTATCCATGCCTGATTCCCAGGGATGGTAGCTGCAGACGAGCCCCGTATCCTCAGGGTCACGCTCGCGATACCACCAATCGTGGTACGCGATCAGTTTTGGCAGAAGCGTACCCAGCTTCTCCTCTGCCAGTGCCCGGTTCTGACAGGTTTCATACATGATGCGGATTGCCGTCGCCCATACTGGCGGTTGCGATATGGCGCTGGATGGGATCGCCGTGTTACTGCCCCAAATGTCGGGCCCTGGGAAATAGCTTTCAGCGTCTTTGTGAAACAAAATGTGCGGGACCATACCGTTAGCCCACTGGCCGCGAAACATTGTCTCCGCTTCCTGCCACGCACGTTGCTCATCGATCTTCATCCAGCCGAGCGCCGTGATGGCCGAGTCCCAGCTCCATTGAAACGGGTACAGGCCATGCGTCGGCACCGAGTAGCCGCCACGATCATTGTCGCGCAAGATTCGGGCAGCGGCCTCTACGTCGATGCGTTGCTCTTGCTGCTTTTTTTGACTCATCGGAGAGAGTTCTGTGGCTGAAAGTTCAGTGCATAAGTATAGTGGCAATTCATGGGACCGGCTCGCAAATCTGGCGAAACAATCACTAACTTTTGGCCGACCGGCGATGCGGAAAAGACGACGCCGGTGTTTGAAGAGATTGGCCCGACTGGCACGGAGACGGCGTGAATTTTCGTTCACATGAGTTTTTACAAGCTCACATAAAGAGCATCCTGGATTTCTATCAGCCTGCGATCGTTGATCCGACCGGCGGTTTCTTTCAGAACTTCCGTGACGATGGATCCATCTTTGACCCCGGTGAGCGGCATCTGGTCAGCAGTACACGAATGGTCTTCAATTTCTGCAAGGCCCACGAACTCTTCGGCGACAACGAGTATCGCAGGAAGGCGGAACACGGCCTGGCATTTGTTAGAGAGCACCATTGGGATCAATCGCGAGGTGCGTACAACTGGACGCTGGACGATGGTCGACCGACCGATCAAACAAACTACTGTTATGGTCTGGCCTTCGTGCTGCTGATGTACGCGGCAGCGTTCAAGGCGAAGATCGTTGACAGCCCCCGCGCGATCGAGGATACGTTTGAGCTTCTCGAGTCGCGGTTCTGGCTTGGTAACGACGGGCTGTATGCGGATGAGGCAAGCCCCGACTGGAAGACTGTGTCAGCCTATCGCGGCCAGAACGCGAATATGCATGCTTGTGAGGCAATGCTCGCCGCGTTTGACGCGACGGCCGACGAGCGATACCTGGAACGCGCATATGCCCTGGCTCAAAAGTTTGCCGTCGACCTGGCGGGCAAGTCCGATAACCTGATATGGGAACATTTCACAAACGAGCTGGAGGTCGACTGGGACTTCAATAGGGACGACCCCCGGAATCTCTATCGCCCCTGGGGATTTCAGCCCGGCCATCAGACCGAGTGGGCAAAACTGTTACTCACACTACACGATTTCCGGCCCGAGGAGTGGATGGTGGAGCGCGCAACCAAGCTGTTTGACCGAGCGCTTGCGATCGCATGGGACGAACAATTCGGAGGAATACAATACGGCTTCGATCCGGCTGGCGAGATCTGTGATGATGAAAAATATTTCTGGGTTCAAGCAGAGTCATTCGCCGCCGCGGCGCGTCTCGCTGTTACGACTGGCGACAATAAGTACTGGGACTGGTACGACCGAATTTGGCGTTACGCAGATCAACACATGATCGACAAGCAGTACGGGGCCTGGTTCAGAGTCCTGGACCGCCGAAACAACAAGCTCTCGGACGAAAAATCTACAGCGGGTGGAAAGTGCGACTATCACACCATCGGCGCATGCTACGACGTCATCGGAATACTCGGATAAATAGGGGTCGAACCGCAATTGATCCAGACTAGTCTAATCGCGGATCAAACCCCCGTTTATTCTTCCGTTCCGATCTTTACTTCCTCAGAAGTCTTTGACATTGCTGCGTCGAGCATCGCCATCAACTCATCGCGCGAGAATGAAAACTCCTGCCATTCGTTGTACTGAGCGAGTTCCCTTATGGCGGCCCCAATCGCCCACCGGGCCTCATCCTCGCTCGGCACAACCATGTAGCGACGCAACGGTTGCTCATCGGACATCGCGTGCAACGCGGCCTCGGCGACGGCGTCCGGCGGCTGGTAAATGCTGCGATCGGCTGGCCATTCCATAAACTTCTTGAGATCCTCCGCGTACGGTGAGTCTTCCTTGACGTAACCTTTATCCATCATTCGCTCATACGCGGTGGCGACGATCTTGGAATCGTAATTGCCGGGCTCGATAATGCTGACATCGACATCGAACCTCGCCATTTCCTGAGCCAAACTGTCCGTAAAAGCTTCAACGGCATGTTTGCTCATGCTGTACTGGCTAAAAAAGGTGCTCGACCCGACGCCTGAAATCGATCCGATAGTCGCAATCCGGCCTTTCTGTTCGATGATCATAGGCGCGAAGGCCTGCGTAACCCGGTACACACCGAATACATTGACGTCGAAGAGCCATACGGTCTCTTCGATTTCGACATCGGTAACCGGTCCGCCGATGAACACGCCGGCGTTATTGATCAGGCCGTAAAGCCCGCGCCCGGCGTCTCGTATTTGCTTGACGGCCGCATCGATGTCGTCCTGAACGGTGACATCGAGCCTTACCGCCTCGACATTCTCCATCTTGTTGAGACGATCCATGTCATCCTGCTTTCGGGCGCCGGCGTAAACGAAGTAGCCGTTGGCGGCGAGTTCCTCGGCAATACGCAAACCGATTCCGCTGGTCGCACCGGTTACGAGGACCGCCTTCTGCTCTTCATGGTGCGCAGCGTTAGCGGTAGCAGGGAAACAGCAGAAAACAAAAAGCAGAACTGCGACGACTGCGGTTCGGGGATGATTAGACATTGATCGGCCTCTGTTGTTAGTTGGGTTTGGCAGATCGAATGTTATCAGACCGCGCACGATGAGCGATCATGCTTCCTTGAGTTCAATCCGCTAACATTGATGTCGTGTTTTGTTATCCAAGTCTGGAGTCAAAGCGATGAGTCGTGAACGAATCGATCCAGAATCGAAGGCGGGCCTCGATGCGCTGCTCGAGATGGTTCCCGGCGGCTTTGGCACGATTCCGGATATCTACGAACGCCGTGCGGCGCTCAAACAGGTTTTTGACGAGATGACGGCGGAGCTGCCGCCGAATGAAAATGTAGTCTCTGAAGACCGTGTCATTCCGGGTCCCGAAGGTGCGCCGGATATCGGTGTGAGAATATTTCGTCCGGCCGGCGCGACAGGCGTGTTGCCGGGGATCTACCATATCCACGGCGGCGGGATGGTACAGGGCAGCATCGACGAGGAGAGTCTGATTGCCGCGATGTTGTGCGAGACAGTGAACTCGGTGATCGTCTCCGTCGAGTATCGACTCGCACCGGAAAACCCTTATCCCGCGGCAGTCGAAGACTGTTATGCAGGGTTGGTCTGGACGGCTCAAAATGCACAGCAGCTGGGTTTTGATCCCGAGCGCCTTGCGGTCTATGGGGGCAGCGCCGGCGGCGGCCTCGCTATTGCCACCGCGCTTACGGCCCGTGACAAGGGCGGCCCACCGATCTGTTTCATGGTTCCGCTGTACCCGATGATCGACGATCGCAACGAAACGCCGTCGAGCCGTGAGATCGTTGATATCGGAATCTGGGACCGGGATACGAATCGCGAAGCGTGGGACTGGTACCTCGGTGGCAAACCGGTGGACGGCTATGCGGCGCCAGCGCGTGCCGAAGACCTGTCCGGTCTTCCGCCTACTTTCATCGATGTCGGGGAGATGGATCTGTTTCGCGATGAGGACATCGACTTCGCGGCGCGGCTTCTTCATGCGGGCGTGCCGACCGAACTGCATGTCTATCCAGGCGCCTACCATGCGTCCGAAGTAATTGCGCCTGAAGCCGGCTTAAGCAAACTAATCTGGAGGCAACGCATCGAGGCGCTGAATCGAGCGCTCCATCCAGGAAATAAATAGGGGTCGAACCGAGGTTTATCGATTGCAGCTCCATCTCTATTGAGTGTGATCTCTGTCAATAAACCTCGGTTCGACCCCTATTTTCCAGCATGCATGCAGTCAGCACATCGACGATATTCTTGCGTTATGCTTGTCGGTCCGCTGAAGGATCCACCTCTATGCGCCTAACCCAGCTAAGCCTCGCCAATCCTGCCGCGATAACCATCGTCGCGATAGTGATCGTGATGTTAGGCGTGCTGTCACTCATCAGGATCCCGGCGCAGCTCTTGCCGCAGATCGAAAAGCCCATTGTTACGGTGATAAACGCCTGGCCGGGCGCTTCGCCGAGGGAGATCGAATCGGAACTGACCGTGCCGGTCGAGGAGGTGTTGCAGGGAACCCCGGGCATGACGGAAATGATCGCATGGAGCATGCCCAACTTCGGCTTCATGCAGCTGGAGTTCGCCCTTGAGACCGACATGACGCGAACCCTGATCGAGATCATCAGTCGCCTCAACCGGATGCGACCGCTCCCCGCGAACGCGGAAAAGCCGCAAGTGAGCCTGGGTGAGTGGGGAGACGCCAACGATCAGTTGATCGAATATTTTGTGCAGCAACTGGACGGCGATGAAGAAGGCCTTGCTAAAAACAAGCGCTATCTAAGGGAGATTATCGTTCCCGAACTCGCGTCGCTGTACGGGGTTTCGCAAGTCGACATGTTTGATTCCAGCGGCAATAGCCGCGATCAGCTGCAGATCATTGTCGACCCTTACAAGGCTGCGGAACTCGGAATCGATCTCGGGCGGGCTTCCGCCCGAATAGGGCGTTCGGCGGATATTTCCTCGGGCGTCGTCGACGTCGGACGGCGGGCCTATACGTTACGGATCGAGGGACGTTATGACGCCGATGAGCTTGCGGACCTGATTCTCGACTGGCGAAATGGCTTGCCGATCAGGCTCGGCGACCTCGCCGAGATTCGCTACGATTCGCCGCAGCGCGAAGGCTTCATCTATCACAACGGTCATACAGCCGCCCGTCTTGCAATCTCGAAGACAAACGATGCCAACGTGCTCGAGGCCCTGGAAGGCGTGAAAGCGCGGATCGAAGAGCTCAACGAAACGGATTTCAAGGAACGCGGACTGCATGCCGACTACAGCTTCGATCCCGCCATCTACATCAATCGCTCGATCCGCTTGCTGACGGGTAACCTGATCGCCGGTATATGCCTGGCCATTGGTGTGCTGTGGCTGTTTCTGCGCCAGTGGCGCGCGACCTTCATCATAGCGATGGCGATTCCCATATCCTTGTTGGGTACTTTCGCCGTCCTGTCAGCGGCCGGTCGATCGCTTAACGTGATTTCGCTGGCAGGATTGGCTTTCGCGACGGGCATGGTGCTCGATGCCGCCATCGTCGTGCTGGAGAATATCGTTCGCCTCCGCGAGAAAGGAGAGGATCATGCCGTTGCGAGCGATCACGGCGCCAGCCAGGTCTGGGGGGCGCTGCTGGCGGCGCTGCTGGCATCGACGACCACCACGGTGGCCATCTTCATTCCGATCATGTTCCTCAAGGACGTTGAAGGCCAGATGTTCGCCGACCTCGCGCTGACGATCGCTATTGGTGTTTCGATCTCGCTGCTGGTTGCGATCACAATCTTGCCCACCACGGCGCGCTACTGGATGCGAAAGACGCCGCACGAGGCAAGGGAGGGCGCCGCATGGGACCGCATGGCCGATTCGCTCATGCACCTAACACGGAGTAAGGGCCGGCAGATGGGATGGATCGGGGGGCTGATGGCGGGCTCCATCCTGCTAACCGTTCTGCTTTGGCCGGAGAGCAATTACCTGCCACCCGTCAAACGCGACACGGTGGACAGCTTCCTGTTCTTCCCGCCCGGCACCAACGTCGAGACTGCCGATCGCGAAATCGCGCAGGTTCTGAAGGGGCGCCTGGAACCGCACCTGGCCGGAACGAAAAAGCCGGCCATTCGCGATTATTTCCTGTGGTCGTTTCCCGGTGGCTCGGGCGGCTGGCTCGCGATTAATCCGGACGAGGGGTCCGACATCGATGTGCTGCAGAATCTCGTGCAAACCGAAATCATCGCGGACATCCCGGATCTCTTCGGCTTCACGCTGCGGCGCAGCCTTTTCGGCGGTTTCGAGGATACCAACAGCGTGCAGATGTGGTTGACGGCGACGGACCTT